>JAUVCJ010000059.1 GCA_030595765.1 Thermoplasmatota archaeon
CCTGAATGGGTGATGTATCTTGAAAGAAATGGATTGAAGACACTAGGATACCTGCCCAGTTATACATACGTGTTCCATTCCGAGCAAGATCCAAGTTCAATGCTAGATAGCTTGGATTTCGTAAGATGGCATGGAGCATACCACCCTGGATTCAAGCTGGCGCCTACAATGATCGATGCCACAGGAACCGAAGAGGTCAGGATCGTGGTCTTCGACTCTCCTGGTGACGTACTTGTACGGGTGGGTTTGGAAGTGGAGAAGGCCGGAGGAGTTATCACTTCCTGGGGCGAGGACAACCTGGTTCTTCTGGCTCATGTGCAGGCCAAGTACATCCAGGCAATATCCAGAATACCAGAGGTGCAGTGGATCGAGGAAGACTCTCAACCCACATCTTTGATGAACAACATCCGCATCACAACCGGAGCCTCCATGGTTCATTCTCTGAACTTCAGAGGAGAGGGCATCGTTGGCGAGGTCAAGGATGATGGCTTCGACCTGGACCATCCAGATTATAGAAACAAGATATTGGGAGTCGAAGGTGGGTCTACAGATGAGGCACATGGCTCCTGCACCTTTGGCATAGTGTTCGCAACAGGTTCGAAGAATGGTGCGGCTCAGGGCATGCTTCCAGGAGCACTAGGGGTGTTCAGTACCAACACTGTTGGCAGGAAAAGATCCATAACAACCCTTGTCGAGACGTACAATGGGGTGTTCCAGAGCAACTCATGGAGCTCGGGTTTCACTGACGGCACCTATACCAGCCAATCCCAGGAGAACGATCAGGCAATTCTCGATTATGGTGTGACTATGCTCTATGCAGCAGGAAACTCCAACACTGGCGTTCGCGAGTCCTCGATATCAAGAGATTGTAGCTCCAAGAACGTGATATGTGTTGGCGGTGTCTTCCACTACGATAACCTTGACTCATCTGACGACGAATGGAAAACGTGGGGTCCCGGAAGCACTCCTAGCCAAGGACCAACTGCAGATGGTAGAGTCAAACCGGATGTAGCTGGGCCCTTTGATGCCATCTACACCACCGATAGCGTGGACGGCGACATGAATGATGGTTACTCCAGCGGGAACTATACCAGCAATTTCGGTGGCACCAGCGGTGCAACTCCCATTGTCGCCGGAGGTGTGGGGCTGATCTATCAGATGTATAAAACAAATTTTTTTCAGAATAATCCAAATCAAACCGTTGCCAAGTCCGCAACGGTAAAGGCCATGCTCATTGCCGATGCTACCCAACTGCCCCTGGACAGAGCTAACAGGAACCAGCAGGGGTGGGGCGTAATAGATTTAGAGAACATAGAGAAAGTAGGGGCAAAACATTTCATTGTAAACGGCAACAGCTCACTCAATAATAGCCAGACCAGAACCTACTCTGTGGAAGCAGACTCAGGAGGAGTACCAATGAAGATAACACTGGTATGGGACGATGCTGCAGCCCAGGCTGGTGCCGAGAAGACATTGGTTAATGACCTGGATCTGCTTGTTACATCGCCAAACGACGACGTCTACAAGGGTAATTACGGCCTCGACGATGCAATATGGTCTGAGACTAACGGAGACCACGATAGAAAGAACAACGTTGAGAACGTGTTCATCAAGAGTCCAAGGAGCGGTACCTGGACGATTGAGATCAAAGGCTATAACGTTGTTCAGGACACCGACCCGGCCTCCGGCATAAACCAGGACTTTTCACTTGTGGTATCTTCAGTTAGAGTTAGGGATTATGACCTGATGTGGAAGCGCATCACCACCCCGGATGTTATTCAAGAAGGTGAGGCCATCGTAATAGATGCTCAGGTCTATAATGCTGGGGCATTGATTGCTAAGGAATATCAAGTGGAAGTCCGAATATTCGACAGCATGAAAAACGAGGTGTTCTTCAGAAGGGATGATTATGTCAACCTCAGCACATATCAGACATTACCGATTACCTGGGATACTGGTTCCCTTTTCGCAGAGGTTTATAATATCAAGCTAAGAATCATTTTCAAAGAAGATGAGAACCCCACCAATAACATGTGGGAGGGAGATCGATACGTAGTATATCCTGTATTTTCCGAGGATGTGGAGACTGACGGCAATAACTGGAGCACCTATCGCAGGGCAGCTGGAGGAGGCAACCTTTCACTCTGGCATAAAACCTCCTCCGAGAGTGTTAGCCCCACCCACTCGTGGTACTGTAGTATGGATAAGCTGGAAAACATTACCGAGGATCAGTATCTGCCCCTAATAGATGACCATTTGGAGTCTCCTTGGATAAATATCACCGGGCTTGAAACCATATACCTTCAGTTTGACCATTACTATAATTTAGACAATTCCTCCATATTCGGATTGAAATCATCTGACCAGGGATTCATCGAGGTCAGGGGGAACGGTATATCCTGGTGGGACAGGGTCGAGGTGTTCCCGAATGCAAACCCCATGAATGGCTGGGAGCATGTGCTCATAGACCTGACCTACATGAAATATAATTTCGAGGAGATCCAGATCAGATTTCATCTCTCATCCGATATAATATTCACAAGCTGGGGATGGTACATTGATAACATCCTAGTAGGCGGCAAGATGCCTCATTACACCTTCACCACCCATTATATGAGCCCCACCACTCTGGATCTGTATCCAGGTGAGGAGGGACAATACAAGTTCAAGATCGTCAGCACCAGCAACACATATTCTAACTTCCTGCTGTACACCAGTGATGTCGATGTCGAGGATTGGATTCAGGATTGGAACCCATCGGTAGTGAATAAGTCCTATGCCCTCAGCCCGGAGATAGATAGATGGAGCATGCTCAGGGTCAAAGCCCCAACAACGCTTGATGCCGGCCACTACAACTTTGAGATGACTGTTGACATGAAGATGATGGACAACGAAGATAACATCACCAACTCAAGAAAGATGTTGTATTTCGATGCAAACATCCTGCCAAAATATTCATTGGGCTTCAGTAACACACAGAGCGCCCTAAACGACTCCCTATTAGTACAGCCTGGAGAGGATTTCAGATGGGTACTGAATGTTGAAAATCTTGGAAATGCTCTGGATATTTTTACCCTTAACACCAGCACCAACCAAACTAGTGAGAGCCAGGATTGGGAACATATCCTCTCCCACACACAAAGACTGGTCACTCCGTTCGGAACCTCCATTATCATCATCAGCGGCAGCGTACCAGAGGATGCCATGGCAGGGGACTTTTACAACATCACTCTTAATGGAGTATCCCAGGAGAATGGTAGTATCAATTCAATCTATCAATTACAGATTGTTGTTGCTCAACTCCATCGCTACACGCTTTCAAGCCAGCATTTTGCAGCACCGCCCTTACTGGTTCCAGACGAGAGCATGAGTCTGACCATGACACTCACGAACCTTGGAAACCTGCCTGAGAGTATAAATATCTCCATGAACAGCACGGCCCTTCTAGGATGGCAGGTGGAGCTTCCCCAAAGTGCCCCGTATCTGATATATAGCCTGAATCCTGGGGAAAGCGTTAATATAAACATGCTCATAAAAGCGCCTTTCAGGGTGGTTGCAGGCAATTATCTGGTTGCCTTTTTGGACTGCAATGGTTCCAACATTTTCTTTCACCAGGATGTGTTCGTTAATATTGCCAAAGTGGGGCAAATCAACGCGCAAATGGGTGGAGGCACGCTTTCAGGCATGCCTGGACAGAAGCTTCTCTTCCCTGCTGTATTTGATAGTTCACTAAATTACCAGGAAGCTATTGAGTTTGCCATAGATTCCCCTGATGGGTGGTACGTGGAGATATTCTCCGACTCTAACCCTACTGTGCCACTCAACGATGGGACGGGCGATGGCCTGGTAGATAGTGGTTACCTTCTACCATACCCAGGCGAAATGAAATATAGGATATCCCTAATGGTGCCCCCAACTGCCCAGGCAGATGCCAATACCACAGTTGGCGTGAGCTTCTATCAGCATGGCCTTACAACACCGATTGCCACCACACATTACAGAGGAGAGGTTCTGGCAAGCCATATATATCTCCTTCAAAGCGACTACAATCAGGTTCAGGCCGAGGCCGGAGAGATCATTGAATATACAGTGACCCTAACCAACCTGGCCAACGTTGCTCAAAGCTTCGAATTGGAGGTCAACCTCAGTACAAACTGGACATCTTCAACCCAGGTGTCATCCACCGGCCTTCCGCTAAATGACAACAACGGGAACGGCTACACTGACACCGGCATACTGGCACCATTCAATGGCAAGGTGTCGCTATCAATTCGGGTATGGGTACCAGTTAGTGCAAGTGCTTTCCAGAGCAATGTTATCAAAGTAAGAGCTACCAGCCCGATCTTGGAGGTAAAATACATCCATCTTGGAGCAAGTGTTCTTCCACACTTCTCCATTGATGCGGATATTTTGGAGGAGATGAATGGCCCCCCTGGCAACTGGCTCAAGACCCCCCTTAACCTTACGAACTTTGGCAATTTCAATGGGCCCTACTACATAACGCTTCTTGGAGGAACATCCTGGGATGTCACAGTCGACAATCAGACCATAGACACCACTTCTCCAATAAGCCTCACGAGCATTCAAATGTCTGGAGGATGGACAAATGTGCTTCTTGGCATATTCATCCCCCACGATGCAAATGAGGGCGCTACCCAGGCCCTTCGCTTCCAGGTGCATTCACCACTAACTCAGGGTGCTTCTGAAGTCTTTGAATTGAGGGTCGTAGCCTCCAAAACAGGTGGATTGGCAGTTAGAGGAGAAGGAGCCAATGTTACCAGCAAGCCAGATAGGGTGGAGACGTTTGCATTCACACTCATTAACAACCTCAACGGCGAGAGAGTGGTGGAGCTTAGATCTTCGGCTACCTATTCCTGGAGCGTGGAGTTCCTGGATACCCTACAAAGGCCACTAAGGGACACGAATGGAGACTCAAAAATAGATTCAGGCCCACTAGCACCCTTTGGTGGGCAGAAGGTCATACTCTTCAGGGTCTATATACCAGCCACTGCACCTGCAGGCAGGATCAATATTATAGAGGTCATTCCCAATGCAGAAGGAGAAAACCTTGCCAAGTTCACGTATAACATCGAGGTTGAGGATACCGGTGAGGTGGAGCTAGTCGCCATAGGAGCCAGCTCGGCCATTGGAAAACCAGGAGAGACTGTCGAGTTCGAGTTCAGCCTGAAAAATCACAAGAACAAGGAGGAGAGCGTCAATGTGTGGTTAGAGGTATCACTCTCCTGGAACCCAACTCTTCTTACAGCTGGAGGCCAAGATTTCCCTGCACAGTTTGCACTTGCACCCTTCAATGGCCAGAAAAATGGCAGGATCAGGATCAACATCCCCTCTGGCGCAGAAGCATACTCCACCAACGTGCTGGTGCTACGGGTTCAGACGGTTTCCGACCTGCAGAGCCTATCCAGAACCTTCCAGGTTCAGACTGACGTTCTGAAGAAGATAGCCATGGACCCAGTAGGAGACATCAGCCTGAATCCTGGACAAACTACCTTCATACCGGTCAGGGTGCAAAATTACGGCAATACCGCTGACCTTGTGGAACTAGATCTGGAGAACATCCAGGGATGGATCACACACCTAACACCATCTGCCATTTATCTGAACCCGGGTGAGATCGGATACTTCAATGTGTCCCTATTTGTACCTGTAAATGCAGAGCCCGGAGCTTATTCGTTCAACATGAGCGCAAGTGGCACCGACCAGAGCGGCGTGGTTAGCCTGGAGGTCCTGAGCCAGACCCCATCAGGCATGGAACCGCTAATGCTTCTGATGCTTATAGCCCCTGCAGCAGTGATTGCGGCCTGTGTTGGCATTGTAGCCATCCACATGAAGAGAAAGCGAGCCATTTGATAGGCCAGTTTGGGTCTGTGGGAACTTTTAAGTCTATTCAAGGCTTCTACGACCCTCATAGCCAAGGGAGCGTAAATCACAATGGTAATGGAAGTAGATTATACAGTTTGCATGCATTGCGGAGCCTGCGTTGGAAGTTGTCCGCTAAACGCCATGTTCCTTCATGAGACCAGGCTTGAGTTCCTGGAAAACTGCAATTCCTGCGGGATATGCGAGAAGGTCTGCCCTGTCGGCGCGATCACCGGGAGTGGAAGGGTGGAGGGCTAAAGCCCCCAGAACAAAGGAGCTGAAGATTATGGAAAAGTTCGACGTGGTCATTGTTGGCGGAGGACCAGCAGGAACCCTGACCGGATGGCATGCGGCAAGGGCTGGAGCAAGTGTGCTCATACTGGAAAAACGCCAGGAAGTTGGTTCACCTATCAGGTGCGGCGAGGGTCTGGACAAGCGAGGCATAGAAAAGATAGGCCTAACACCCAGCAAGAAATGGATCGCACATGAGGTCAAAGGCGCCCACATAATTGCTCCCAATGGCATGAAGCTGAAGCTGACAGAGGGCCAGGCCGGCAACGAGGTGGGTTATGTCGTCAACAGGGACGTGTTCGATAAGGAGATGGCAAAGCTTGCCATTGATGCAGGCGCCCAGCTGAGGGTAAAGACCTCGGTGGTTGAACTGTTACGCAAGGACGGCAAGGTGAATGGGGTCAGGACCAAGTTCATGGGAAAGATAAAAGACATTGAGGCAGGGATAGTGGTTGGTGCTGACGGTTACGAGAGCCAGATAGGCAGATGGGCCGGAATAGACACAAATCTCAAGCCAAAGGACATGTTCTCCTGCTTCCAGTATCACATGGTCAACATAGACATTGACCCTGATTACAACGATTTTTATCTGGGAAGCTGTGCACCAGGCGGATATGCCTGGATGTTTGTCAAGGGCCCAGACGAGGCAAACGTGGGTCTAGGTGTCCAGGGCACCAAACTGCACAAAAGAGGGGATGTAAAAAGAATTCTCGATGATTTCGTTAAAAGCGTTCCAGGCCTGGCAAAGGGCAAGGCGATATCCCACATTGCAGGAGCGATAAGCGCCTGCGCCCCGCTTGATTGTGTCACTGCCGATGGTATACTGCTAATTGGCGATGCCGCCAGAATGATAGACCCGATTACAGGAGGAGGCATCATCAATGCAGGGCTGGCTGCTAAACCGGCAGGCGAAGTGGCAGCTGAAGCAGTGGCGGTTGGGGATACCTCCAAGGAGTTCCTCCAGAAGTACGAAAAGGGATGGAGAGCTCTTATCGAGAACAAGCTATGGCGCAACTATATGGCCAAAGAGAAGGTGACCACCTTCAGCGATGATACATTCAACAAGATAATTGAGGCCATCAAGGACGCTGACATGAGCCAGATATCATCTCTGGAACTGTTTAAAGCTGTCCAGGCCAAGTACCCTGAACTTGTCAAGGACTTCGAGGACCTTTTGATGTAGGGCGGTAATGGCAAATGGCAACGGAAATACTTGGGGCAGGGCTTTCCGGACTTACTGCAGCCATCAACCTGGCTCTTGAAGGCCACGAGGTTGTGGTCCATGAGAAAAGAGGGTCAGTTGGGGCTCACACCCACATGAACTATCAGGGCCTGCTCAGAACCAAGGGAGATATCGCAGGTTACCTGAAAAGCTGGAACCTGGAGCTGAAATTCCATAACATGCCTCTGACAAAGGCGATCCTGTGCACCAGGAACAGGGACATAAGGGATGTAACTCTAACAGAACCCATCGATTTTGTGCGAAGGGGTGGGAAAGAATCCCTTGAGGATGGGCTTTACATTCAGGCCAAAGCCCTGGGAGTGAAATTCAAGTTCAATACCCAACTGAAGCATGCCAGAATAATGGCAACAGGCAGAAGCAGGTGTGACATGGCTGCCTACGGTGCCATCTACGAGGGAATTGATTATCCCGACGATACGTTTCTCTACATGCATGATGACAGATACTCACCAAGGGGTTGGTACCTGTACGTCACCCCATTTCCAGGAGGGTTGGTCAAGGTTGTAAACTGCACCTCCCAGCCCTATGTCAAGCAGACGAAGATGCTCTACTACAAGGCTCTGAAGGAGAGAAAGATACTCGCAGACCTCATTGGAGATAAGAAGCCGGTCTCGACCTTCGGTGGTTTTGGCGGAGCCTATTTCCCAAAGAGCGCGGTCATTGCAAACAGGCTCTACATTGGTGAGGCCGCTGGCTTTCAGGACCCGTTCAGGGGATTTGGCATGAACTATGCCCTGGAGTCCGGATATCTTGCAGCCCAGGCCATACTGAAGGAACAGGACTACGATGTTCTATGGAAGAAGCACTTCGAGAAACAGATAAAGTCCGACCTATACCGCAGATATGCCATGCTTACATTCGGGGACAGGGCGATAGAGCACGCATTCCGCAACATCAAGGATGGAGATACGACCAACATCAACAAAACCAACCCCAGCGGTTGGAAGGGAAAGTTACTGAAGGAGAGCTTCTACAGGCTGGAACTTTTCCATCATGCCAGGACCGGCATGTGGTAGTCTGTGGGTGCCAGGGTCTTTGCATGAGGCTCATAGATAACGAAAATAATGCTTACTGAGGGAATAAGTGGATTTACTGGGGGAATGCCGATATGGTTAACAGACAGGCTGGTGTGATCGAGAACAAGCAAGCCAGAAAAAAGCAAAACCCTGAAAAACCAAAAAGAATGCCCAGAAAGGAGTACTACAAACAGATCGGGCCATTTCTCACTGCCCACCACCCGGATTGCAAGGAGTTCAAGGACGATGTATATCGCTTCAAAGGGCGAAGGTACTGCATTGGTTGCTTCACCTCATACCCGATAATGATCCTCATCCTGTTGCTCTGGGGTACAGGCATCCTCCAGATATGGAACATCCACTCCCTTCAGATAGGCCTGTTCGCTGGCAGCTTCCAGTTCCTGACCTTCATGACCAAGGGCAGGACCAAGACCACCAGGATATTCATCAAGATGCTACTGGGTATTGGCTTTGGATTCATGTTCATCGGTATCCTTGATACTCCCTGGCCTGATCACTTCAAGGTGTCAGTCCTGTTCAACCTGTACATGATATCAGTTCTGTTTGCCTATTTGAGAAGTAAGAGCATGATGAACACATGCGCGGAGTGCAGGTTTAAAGGGGATTATTCAGCCTGTAAGGGCATGCCGGCCTTTGCTTCAAGAAAAATTTAATAACTTTTTTTCTTCAACATGCTTAATGATAGTTTCTTTCCTGAAAATATATGAAGTGGTCAATATAACTCTCCAGCTAATATTTTAAACGGTCACTAAAATTAAAAGACGGGAAAGGGTTAGTTTAGCAGAAGTATCCTAGATACGTTCTACTGCGGTGGTGGTCCTGGTGGGGGCTGGTAACCCGGTGGGGGCTGTTGATAGCCCGGTGGGGGTTGCTGGTAGCCTGGTGGGGGCTGTTGATAGCCCGGTGGGGGGGCACCATAGCCAGCAGGTCCCTGCTGGAGGGGTGGTCTTACCAAAAGCCAGATGACCAGGCCTATGCATGTGCAAAAAAAGCCTATGATCGCCCAAACGATTCCGCTCTTACCACGCTTTTCCGCATCCTTATACATAAAGACCGCAATAAGGATGGAAATTATAATTCCCACAGCCTGGCTCATCAACGCTATGGGTCCTGCCAGGTTCAACATAGCAAATGGGTCTGTAGGCATAGCTTGAGCCATTGCCGACATTGAACCAAAGACCAGGAAAAGCAGGAACGCCGCCGCACCAACCATGAATCTCTTCATGTTTTTCATTGTTTTATCCTCCACTTACGTGGACACCTGTGGATGGGAACAATACTATATGAATGTTCTCAAATGGATACAAAAACCCAAAAACACCGCAACTTAGGCAAAGAAAAGGAAATGTCAAAGGGTTTAAGTACATAGTAAATAATTGAATTTTGATAATAATGGAAGATGCAGAAGTTGATGAATGGGAGGATTCTGATGCAGTTGGTTGGGACGATACAACCCCTCCACCGCCTGAACCGCTAACAGACTATGCCCCACCACCAACTCAATACATTGAGGATACCCCGCCGCCTGAACCACCAACAGACTATGCCCAACCACAAGACATTGGGTCTCAGGCTCAATATCCCCAGGGCTCACCAGCGCCACCTCAATATGGAGCGCCACCTCCTACACCACAGGCTCAAGGAGACGAAGGAATCAGGAAACGATTTCCAAGTGGGGGCATTCTTGCAGTTGTCGGAGGCCTTCTTGTTGTGCTTGGAACCTTCATGCCCTGGTTCACAGTTACAGCTTCAGGTTCCACAGTAGATGCAAATGGCTTCATGTTCCCGCTTTTTGCGCTCTTTTCAGCAATGAGCTCCAGCAATAGCCCGGCAGACATGGCAGATTCCTGGTTTGTAGTGCTCCTGCCAACGATCGTCATAGTGCTTGGAGCCCAGATAATCACTCTTGCAGGGGTCAGACGCCCTACAGGAGCCGCGATATTCAGTTCACTGTCACTTGTGATGGGGGTTTTTCTCTACGGGCTGCTCACCACGCTCATCTCCGAAGGCGGAAGCATGAACATCACCATTGGCTATGGGCTGATGGCAATAATATTTGGTAGCATCCTTGGCCTTATCGGAGGAATTGTCGGAAGGAGCCAGCTCAAGAAGCAGAGCCAGAAATCGTGATCATCCTGCTCAAATATAATATGATCATCTGGATCGAAGATAATCTGATCATCCGGCTCGAAGATAAAGCCTTTAAGC
>JAUVCJ010000146.1 GCA_030595765.1 Thermoplasmatota archaeon
CTTCAACTATGGTGGATTGAGCATCGCAAAGATGGGAGACAATTTTGCTATCCTTCGATTCAAGGATCTGGGGGAGGAGCCATTGGTCTGTCATTCGTGGCGTGGGTCTTTTGAGGGTGTCCTTAAGATATCTGGGAATAAGGGATCTGTTGAACATACCGCCTGTCGGCATCGAGGCGATGATCATGGTGATTTCAAGTTGACCTGGTAAATATTTTATATTAATAAATGGTAAAATATCTTTCCATAACGGCATAACCTTTTTTATTGAGCCCTGCCTGCCCCTTTTGGAACGATGTCTATGGAGCTGTTGCTATCCCCTTTTGTATTGGCCTTTGCCATCATGCTTCTGTGGAAAGGCTCTGAGTTCGTAGTTGAGTCTGCATCCCGAATAGCCCAACGTTTCGGGATGAGCGAGCTGACAGTTGGCCTCACCATCGTAGCTTTTGGCACATCAGCGCCTGAACTGGCAGTCAGCATCTCAGCGGCTTTTCAGGGACATTCTGACATTTCGGTGAGCAATGTAGTAGGCTCCAACATATTCAACCTCGGCTTCATACTAGGCGGTGTTGCGCTTTTCAAGACTATCAAGACCAACAGGAAGCTAGTCTATCGTGATGGTTTGTTCTTGCTCTCCATTGTCGGCCTTATAATGTTATTTCTCATGTATCCAAATCCATCAGCACCGACATTGGATCGCTGGGAAGGTATCATTCTGCTAGTGATGTTGTTCAGCTATATTTTCTACCTTCTAAAGAAAAAAGATGCTCCGCTTGAAGATGAGATCCCAGCAGGAGAACTTACCTGGAAGGACGGTCCACTGCTGATCTTCGGGATCCTTGGAGTTGTTGCTGGAGGTTACCTTCTGGTGGACAGTGCTAGCAGCATTGCGAAAGCTTTGGGAGTATCAGAATGGGTGATCGGTGTCACGATTGTTGCAGCCGGAACCTCTGCACCAGAACTGGCCACCTCGCTGATGGCTGTTACAAAGGGCAGGCACGGCATATCTGCTGGTAACCTGATAGGCTCTGACATCTATAATTTCCTGGGCGTTCTTGGGGTCGCCTCGATAATCAGACCCTTATCTGTCAACACCATGGCCATGGGCAGCCTGCTCACACTGGTAGGCATGATCTGCATAGTCTTGCTCCTGATGAGAAGGGGTTGGAGGCTGTCGAAACTGGATGGAGCCATCCTTATTGGGCTCGGAGCCCTCAGATGGGTTGTTGACTTCTCCGGCAGGGGCATCTGATCTCGTAGGCCAATAATATCCACAGGTTTTGATTATTGATATTTCCAAACACCTTTGCAGCAAACACCCTTGAAGCAAACATCTTCGTAGATTAGATTCGGTTGCAAGCCTCTTTATATGAGCTACTGACCCAAACCCTTTTGATTGGCTCCGTCAATGACACCTTTATGAGTTGGCAACGTAGGGGCAATCGGGTGACTGCAAGACGCAAATACTCAGCACTTGAGAATTATCTGACCCCAAGGCACAATAGCTCAAGGCGATTACTGACTCTCTTTGTTCCTGCCATTATGCTTCTAGGTGTGCTTTTACCCATGCTTATCATTGCTCCAGTTTCGGAATCTCATGTTAGCAGACCTGAGGGAATTGCCTGGAACTCCTACACCAGGTCTACCTTTGACAAGGCGCTTATCGAGGACAAGCCAATATTCCTTATGATCACCACAGATTGGTGCCTGACCTGCCGTTTTTATGAGGATGAAGTGATAACTCATCCAAACATCGTTGGTCTGCTGGGAGATAGATTCATTTCTGTATATGTTAAAGGAGACGAGAGGCCAGATATTTTCAATGAATATGTTGTGGAGATTGAAGAGAATGCTTCCAGCGGCTACCCCAAGACCGTTTTGTTAACACCTCATGGAGAAATGCTCAATACTTACTCAGGCGTTATATACCCAGAATATCTGTATGATAACCTCCACCTTGTTCTGGATTACCTGGAGTGGGGGATGATAAACCCTCCAACTCAGCAATGGATCGATGACGAGGGGATAGTGCTGGCAAAGAGCCAGGCCTATAGCAGCACAGCTGGGAACTACATGGCTCCTTTCACCCTGTTCTATGACTTGGATTATGGAGGATTCGATTGGGGTTCAAAGTTTCCAGCCACTGATGAACTGAGCGCGCTCATAGATGGCTATTACGCATTTGGCAATGGCACATATCTTGACATGGTCAATGTTACCTTGTATAACATGACCTATCATCGAACTTTTCCAGAGCCAGGGGAGAATTATACCGGCCTTTATGACCCAATAGATGGAGGATTTTTCCATTTTGCCAGTTCAAGAGAATGGGGGGATCAGTCCTCTGAGAAGTTGCCGCAAATCAACGCAGCCATCATCAACTTGCTAGCAAAAGCCTATGAGGCAACAGGCAACTCAAGCTATGTAGAAGTTGCTGACACCTCCATGGATTACCTTTTAAGGGTTCATTATGACGACCTGAATGGTGGATTCTATGGCGGTTTAGAAACTGATCCTGTATATTATAGCACTCCAGATAGGACTAGTCTGGAATTTCCATATCTGGATACAGTGAAATACACTGATTGGAACGGTGAAGTGGTCGTCAACCTGCTACAGGCTTCAGAGGTATTCGGGCGCACTGATGTGGCTGATGTTGCTCTTGCTACTCTGGACTTTATGGCCGAAGAACTGGTTACAGACCGGGGCATGTTACATTTTTATGACCCTGATAAAAATGCTGCGTACCTGGATGGCCAGTTATTAGACAATGCCTGGGCCATCTACGCCTTCCTTGAGGGTTATGAATACTCAGGTGATGAAAAGTATCTCAATCTTGCCACCCAGATTATCGATGCAGCTCTTGAACATCTTTACGACACTGCCAATGGTGGTTTTTTCCAGCGTTCCAGTAGTTCGACCTACATGTATAACTTTAACCAGGAAAGCCTTTCCATTAAACGCCTGGAACCCAATGGTATGATGTGCTTTAACCTGCTCAAGGCATGGGAGCATAGCGGAAACGATGATTACAACAGAAGGGCTCAGGAGATATTTGGCAAATTCGTACTGGATCCGATGAGCTCCCTTTCTCGAATATGGTACAGCTTCGCAGCAAAGATCCTTGCATCTCATGACAACCCACCTGTCTTGGTAAAGGAGACTCTAGTTCCCCAACAGAATGGCACCTATCTTTTGAGTGTGGAATATTTCGATCCAGAACAGGTTCCTCCAACCGACTTTAGCGTGATAATAGATGGTGTGTCCTTAGACATGACTCCTGGCGACAGGAATGATCTGAAGTACTGGAAATATCAGATATATCTTGATCTCTCAGAAGGTTCCTACCAGTACTATTATTCGGGCAGTGGATACACCACCGACAGACGCGACACTCTGGTGCTGGGAACACCCATCATTCCGGATGCTCCAGATGACTCCATGTCATTGAGCCTGATCATCACTATTTCGATAGTAGCGGTGTTGGCTGGTGTGGGTCTGGTAATCCTTGTGATGTATGTGAAAGCTGGCAAAAAAGCTACATTAGCCCTGGAGAAACATCAGCAGAAACAGAAGAAGTCTAACAGGAACAAAAGATCTGGAAAACGAAAATGACCTGCTCTGTAAGCCCGATGTAAGGCACGACCTAAAAGCATTTGTTTATGATTCTCAGTAGAACGTCCATAAACGCTCCTTTTTTTGCTCTTTAGATGGCCTTGTGTATGGCCTATGTTGTTGGATTTTTTCTATTAATTTTGGGGTCTAGGCTCCAAACACCCCACCGAAATCCTTTTGTTATTACCAGGCATTGCCTATTGGTTGAACCATATTGTATAAACCCCTGAGGCATGAACTTGACCAGAGCGGATCGAGCCGGAGCGAAATCATTGGCAGCCGATATAATTGCTGTCCTCCAGATGAACGGAGGGACCATGGAGAGCTCACATCTGGTTAGGATCCTGGTTCGCAGGCACAAGTATCCCCAGGTAAGGACTGCCCTGGATGGGTTGGTCTCCAAAGGGAAGATATCGCGTAGGTCTATTGGCCTTCGAAAAGTGGAGTTCTCGGCTACAAGATCCAGGAGAGGCAAACACACCGCTAGAGATCCTGAGTTCATCCCTAGTGCAGATGTTGAGCCCAGATTTTCTCAGCACCCTGCATTTTTTCAGGAGTATCTCTCGTTTCTCGAGGCAATGGAGCAGGGACCTTTCAAGTTGACTCCCGGCGGAGATCTGACAAAGGCTTCGATGAACAGACTGAAGGATGTTATTGGCAAACCACGCTCCAGCTTTTCAATGCTTTTGGTAGATATGTCAATATCTGCAGGCCTGGCTGAAAAACGTAGACGCTCTGTGCTGCTGACCAAAAAGACCCGAAAATTGCTCATGTTAGATCCCATCAAACACCTTAAGAACAACCTGACCCCAGCATTGTTAGGCAGATACTCACGCATAGGAGAGGACAGCTTTCGTGACCTCTTGGGCATGTTGCTTGATGGAGGAGAAGGGTGGCTCAAATGCAGCTCCCTCCAAGTTGGATTACGCTCAAGTTTATTTCAAATGGGGCTTGCTCAAGACTGGCTCATGCTGGATAATGAGAACTTCGATTCGAATCTAGTTCCGCTACTTAGGAGGCTAGACCTAGTTGATGCTGGAACTGATGCGGAAAGCAACCTTCATCTTAGGGCATCCGCTCTGAGCCGAACCATTTTTTCAGGGATGCCAGTTGAGCGTAAACACAGATCGCCACTCACAATTTTACCAACCAACGAGATCCTGGTGCCCTTTGAGGTTGAACCTAAGGTGCGTGTTGGACTGGAGCGTTTTGCATACCTTCAGAAGAGAGATTTTACCAGCATATATCACATATCTGAGGAGTCATTGATAAGAGCTGGCAGGTTTGGGTTTGGGCGGGAACAGGTTCGCGCATTCCTTAGAAAACACTCTCATACTCCACTTTCTCAGTCACTTGAGCACATGCTAAAGGGGAAGAACCGTTAAATATCTGCAAGTACAACAATTAATGAGTGATGGTGCTGGAGGTAAATCCATGAGAAGGAAGGCGAAACTGATGACTTATCAGGAGGTTGGGCTCAGGTCCTGCTCCCTGGTCTCATTCCTTCTGTTCTCATCCATTCTCCTCCCACTCCTCTTCATAGCCATTCCTGTGGCCGCGCTGGATTGGCAGTATGATGTAGATGATGGCGCTGTTTACTCCTGGAAGGACATATCAGGCACAGGAGAGAAGCTTGTGTTCAGCGCTGAGCCAGAAGGGTACTCAACGGCGATCATCCCATTTGACTTTGCTTTTTATGGTGTCCTCTATTCCAATGGTTCCACCATGACAGTGGGGTCTAACGGGCTTTTGGGTTTTTCTCCAGATTCAACTAATTATTCCGGTGTCGGGAGTGATAAGCCTCCTTCCAGTGGTGATGATGTGCAGAGGGCAATAATGTTGCTTTGGGAGGATCTGGAACTGACGAACACCGGTGGTGGAGGGGATGTCTACGTACAGACCCTAGGTGTTACTCCGAATAGGCTCTTCGTGGTTGAGTTTCATAATGTTCAATTTTTTACTAGGGAAACATGCCAGTTCGAGCTATTGCTTCACGAAAGCGGAAGTTTCACTCTGCAATATGATTTCATCCACAAGAATTTAGACTTCTATGGAGCCGGTCCAAATTTTGGGGAGAATGGAAGAGGCACCTTCCTGGAGGGATTGGATTCATCAACCAATGATCTGGCAGTTCACTATGCAGTTCCGGATATGCAGTTGCCAGGCCTCCTGACCTTACAACCAACTGACGGCCAGACCCATGTTCCTCTGGACGCAGATGTCGTGGTGACATTCAATGAGACCATGGATACAGTAGCTACCGAGAATGCGTTCACCATTGTTCCCTATGTCAGCGGCACCTTTGCCTGGAACTCTCCATCCAATGATACCATGACCTTCACACCAGTTTCGCAGCTGAAGATAGAGACTAGCTATTCTCTGACCATGTCAAGTGCGGCAACCGACCTAGCAGGCAACCCCATGGATGGCAATGATAATGGGATAGTTGATGGTGGTGGGCTCGATGATGTGCTTTGGGCTTTTGAGACAATTCCAGACGATACCTTGCCCTACGCAGTAACACATTTTCCATCCCATGGCCAGAGTGGCCTGGAACTTGATGCCTACATCGAGGTGGTGTGGAGCGAGGATATGAACTGGACAGCAGTAGAGCAGAATTTTATTCTCTCAGGCGGAGGCAGTACATGGTCTGCTCAAAACGGCACATTCAAACACATTACC
>JAUVCJ010000028.1 GCA_030595765.1 Thermoplasmatota archaeon
CCACCCACCCCCGTCACATCTCCCTATCAATCCGCGAGAAGCTTGTTGCTGGCTTGCGGGCTGGCATAACATCCGAGGCCGGTCTTATTGCGCATGGACGTGGTGAGGCCTTCGATTATATGTTGGGGGAGAGGACGACACGGGTTGCGTTGCGGGCGATCGATGTGGCAGCAGTTCGGTTGGTGCTGGCTAAGAGCCCGGTGGTGTCTGTCAATGGCAATGTGGCTGCGCTGGTGCCGGACGAGATAGTTGAGCTTGCTGGGGTTGTGGATGCAGGGCTGGAGGTCAATATATTTCATTATTCGGCTGAGAGGTTGGAGAGGATGGCTGCTCATCTGATTGGGTGTGGAGCTGAAGAGGTGCTGGGGCTGGAGCCGGATTCTCGGATACCGGGGCTGGATCATAATCGGGCGAACTGCTGTTCGGCTGGGATATATGGAGCTGATGTGGTTCTGGTGCCGCTTGAGGACGGGGACAGGGCTGAGGCGCTGGTCGGGATGGGTAAGACCGTTATTACCATTGATCTGAATCCGCTGTCTCGGACTGCAAAGACCTGTTCAGTTACTATTGTTGATAACCTGGTAAGAGCAATTCCTTTGTTGGTTGAGAGGGTGAAGGTGTTCAAGGAAAAGATGCTGGCTGAAGGGTTTGATGTTCTGAAGAACTTTGATAATCAGGCCAACCTGGATGAGTCTCTGAGGTTGATGACCCCAAAATGAGCTGCTGATCTTTTTAGATCTATGGAAAGGCCAATAAGAGGGCTTGGAAGTATATTTAGAACTCTTCGATGACAAGATGGTTCCGGCCTTTGAGGGTGGCGACCCTGAGGCCTTCGCTCTTTGCTCTTGCGCACAGTTCCTTGTCGTTGGTGACAAGAACTGCATTCAGCTTTACAGCGCACTCCAGAATGGCATCGTCGCCAGCACCAGAACTGGGAGCTTCGGGGTATTTGGCAGCGAGCTTCCTTGCGGCCCTGGCCTGCGGCTCCGAAGTGTCCCATAGCTCATCTAGAACTGCGCTGGGGACCATTGTCTTGCAATCGCCAAGAAGTCTCTGAAGCTCAAGGTCAATGTTGATCTTGAACTGAAAAGGCATCATCAATGAATTAGCGTCAAGTATTACGGTTTGGACCAAGAACATCACCCAATATCAGATAAGTTGCAGATGACAAGATCGCATTAGCCAAGGATGCCGTAGCCTATCAGGCGCCATTTGGAGCCGAATCGCCTGCTGATGGCAATTCTCTGTCCAACTTCAGCGCATATCGGAATCTTAAGCGATACCTCGGCCTTGCTTGTTCTGGCACTGGTCACGATCCCCACGGTTGTGCTGGTCCCGACATTGAGCATCAGTGGTTCGCTGGTCTTGATATCATCCACTTTCAGGTCATCGTGACTGCCAACAACGTTATCCAGCAGATGCAATGTCATGCTGCATGATTCCCAAACCGGTGGCAGGGTGCCAGGCAGGGCTATTATCTTTCCAGTAAGTGAATCGGACTTTGTCAGGGCAGGGTCTAGATTGGTACCAATGGCTGCAAGTCCACCAGGCTTTACCTCGTCCTGGCTTTTGCCGCCTGTAAAAATTGAGGTGATGGTGGTCTGAATGTTCTCCCACTCTATCTTTCCCCCTCCCATGTCGTTCTTGAAACCAGGAGCGATCTCTATCTCGTCCCCGACCTTGAATGCGCCCTGGGTTAGTGTGCCGCCTATCACTCCTCCTCTGAGGTCTTTGGGCTTCACACCGGGGTTGTTAACATCAAATGACCTGGCAACGAACATCCTACCAGGGAGGTCCGTTTTCATTTTAGGAGTGGGAATGTGCTCTTCAATGGCCTGGATAAGAACATCAAGGTTAGCGTCGTGGTGGGCGGACACTGGGATGATGGGCACTGACCTTCCCAGAGCATTTCTTATGAAATCATCAATCTCTTTATGGTTTGCAATAATGCCTTCCCTATCCACAATGTCTATCTTGTTCTGAACCACTATGATGTTGTCAATGCCAGAGGTCTGGAGACCCATGAGGTGCTCTTTTGTCTGGGTTTGAGGGCATTTCTCGTTGGCAGCAATTAATAGAAGTGCTCCGTCCATCAGAGCCGCTCCAGATAACATGGTAGCCATTAGTGTCTCGTGGCCAGGGGAGTCAACAAAGGAAACAGCCCTCAGAAACTCGGTCTTTGAGCCGTCCACAGGGCATTTTTCTTTGACAGTATAGCATTCGGGATCGTCGCATTTCTTACATTTATAAAAAGCTGTATCAGCGTATCCAAGCCGTATGGATATGCCTCTTTTGATCTCTTCAGAATGAGTATCGGTCCAGACACCGCTAAGAGCCTTTGTAAGACTGGTCTTTCCATGATCCACATGGCCGACCATTCCAATGTTCACTTCAGGCTGGACCTTCTTCTTCATCATTTAGCCTCTTTCCCATCCTTGCTCTCGCTTCCCTCGTTAAGAAGGTCGCTAATGGCCTTAGGACCTTGAGCTGTGATCTTCATGTTTATCTGAACAATGTCAGGGGAGATCATGTCGCCTCTCATGGTCTTTCTTTTCCTTGTTCCCTTGTGGGTAGGTCTAAAGCCAACACTCTTGCTTACAAGTACCTTCTGGCGCTTGGTTCCATGGATGTCATTTCTCATCGGAATTCCGTCCTTGTCGGAACCTCCGGTAATGACCAGCTTGTATCCTGGAAGGCCAACGAATATACCATCGACTTCATCGCCTATGTGTTTGGCTAAGAGCGAATTAGCATGGTGTCCCTCTACTGGGATCGGATATGTCTTGTTATCCTTTGGATTGGAGATTACTGCCTTGAATTCAACCATTAGAAGGCCTCCCTTGGGTTTGCGTCCCCCCACACCATTCATTCCTATATAAAGTCTACTACATACTGGGGGGCTCCAAAAAATACAATAAATGGCTCTAGCCTCTGCCTGCACCCGGATCTCAACAGCATAAAATGGCCTACTTGATGTTAGGCACAAGCAATGTACATTGGGGTTGGACATTCGGGGTTTGGCATCTAAATATGGAAGTGTGCATCTGAAGAGGATGAGCACAAACTTAATTATTCTCCGAAACATTACTGGTGGCATCAGGGGTCGTCGATACGCACCCCCGGGGGGAAATTACCGATGGACGAACAGAACCAGGCAATGAACAGCGCCGATGACACGCCTCTTTGGGAGATACTCAAGAAGGCAGAGAGCCAGCTCAATGACAAGAAACAGCAATACGCTGATATGGATAGCAAGCTGGATGAGCGCGAGAACGCCCTCACTGAGAAGGAGGAAACTCTTTCTGGTAGAGAGACGGACATCTCTGGAAGAGAAGAAGGCATCGGAGACAGAGAGCGCTCTATTGAGGAAAAGACCCAGGCACATGAAAAAGAGGTGCAGGAGTTCCAGACCAAACGCGATGAGCTGCTTAAGCGCGAGCTGGATGTTATAGCCAAGGAGGAAGGGGCCCTGACCCTGGACAAGGACAACATCGAGAAAGAGACCGAGCTTGTAAAAAAGAAGGAAGAGCTCATGGAGCGTGAGAGAACAGTAATCGCCAGGGAGGAACGCCTGAACCAGCTGGAGGATGAGGTTCGTAAGCGTAAAGAAGACCTATTGTCACAGCCCTCCATCACCCCTCCTGCTGAGCCTCAAAATGAGGACCCAAGCCCAAATGATCCTAAATTGGATGGGGAAGAACCCACAGATGGTAGCTCAACGGATGGAGCTTCCGATGATGATCCTACAACTGACAACCCAATGGACAATACCCATGACAGTGAGATTTCAGTGGAGAGCCCAATGGATGGAGCAACTGATGATGGTCCCAAGGACGAGAGCTCCGATGCTGGACCTGCATATGAAAGCCCAATGGAAGTAGCCTCAATCATTGAGAATGGTGGCGACGGCCAGGATGATGCGATTCAGAGCGAGGTGAACCAGGGTGCCGATGAGGAACATCAAGGGGAATTACAAGGCCAAATTATCGATGCGCCTGCGCTTGATGAATTTGACCACGGCATCAATCCTGCTGACCTTCAACCTGATAGCCAGTCCAATGAGCCTGGAATGGATGATCATGCTGACCCCATCCCTCCTGATTTTGGTGTGATAGACCCTTCTGAACAAACGAAAAACATGGAGTCACCAGACCCGCAGGATCCCACCAATATTAATGCTCCAACCCCTCCTGAAGAAGGATCTGGGCCTGATCTATCAATGCCTGACTCCTCTGAACAGGACATGAGCGGGGATGATGAGCAGGGTTCCAGCTTTGCCAAGTCCCTGAGAAGGAGGCGAGAGGTTATGGGTTCAGGAGACCTCGATACTAAAAGCGAAGGTGAACCGACTCCAGATGAGCCCCTACAGTTCGGTTCCATGGACGATGTGCCTCAAATGCAAGATGAAGCACAAGGGAATGACGAACCGCCTAGGGAAGACCACCTTTCGATGCCTGAAGAACCAGATTCATCTGAGCATGGGGACGAGCCCAATAAGCCAGATAATATTTCCCAAGATGGTTTCGGAGACCAACCAGAGGGCAATCAACCCGGAGACGACCACTCTGGAGAGGAGCACTCTGGAGACAACCCCACTGGAGATGAGCACTCTGGAGACGACCCCACTGGAGATGAGCAACCCGGAGACGACCAAACTGGGGATGAGCAACCCGGAGACGACCACACTGGAGGTGAGCAATCCGGAGATGGCGACCCAGGAGACGGCCATTCAGGAAATGACCAGCCCAGTGTACCAGCTCCTTCAGAGCCTGAGATGTGCATGAGCTGTGGAAGCGATATGGAGTGGCAGAACGGCAAATGGTTCTGTACATCCTGTAAGAAATACCGTTAAGCTTGATGCCCAGAGCAGGTCAAATATAGATCGGTCCAAGGCCAAGCTTTTTAAGCCCTAACTTGCTGTGATGATTCAGGTGAGTTGCATGATAACCTATGTCACCGTAATGGTAAGCAGTGAAGGGGCGAAGGTGTCCGAGGTTTCCAAGACCCTTAGCGAGCTTGGATTCGATACAACCCTTGGGAACTATGATTATACATTTGATTGGGGTAGCGAAGAGGTGGAGAAGCAACGGTTACTTGACTTCATTGACAAGGTTCAGGATCGGCTGAATGGAATGCAGGTCAACCTTTATTTCTCGACAATGGACTAAACATCCACTAACCAGACCACTCTGAATGATTCAAATGCCTCATATTTTCTCACACCTTAGGCACGAGACCCTTGAAAGCGAGACAAGACTTGATACCCAGCCTGCCGCCTCTATCATAACTGGCATGGGTCTTAAAGGCACTGAACTCATTCTGGACGTAGGAGCAGGCATTGGCTATGTTTCACTGCCGCTTGCCAGGGATTTTCAACAGTCCACAGTGTTCTCAATGGATCTCCAGCACGAGATGTCCATGCTTCTCCATTCTAGAATTATGGAAACTGGTCTAGATAACGTGAGTGGTATTACTGGCACGGTTCATACAATCCCATTCCAGCCTGGCTCCATGGACGTTGTGTTTATGGTAAACGTTTTCCATGAGCTTGAAGACCTTCCAAAGGCCATGAGCGAGATAAGAAGAATACTACGGCCAGGTGGGACATTTTGGGTGGTGGACTTCCAGAAGATAAACGGCTCCTTTGGCCCTCCGATTGAGGAGAGATTCTCTCCTGTTGAGGTTGAGCAACTGGTAAAGGATGCCTCCCCCTCCATGAGCCTGGCTCAGAGGCATGAGCATCACGAATGGTATCAGCTAGGGTTCAGACGAGATTGAACACCCAAAATTAAGCCAAAGCGAATTGAAAACCAAGAGATTAGCTGAAATGGAGCTATGAATATGACTGAAGAAGGCGGATCAAACAGCGATGCCATGCCAAATGACAGAGTGTCACAAGCCCCGATCGAGGTGGATGACTCGACCATTGATGAGGCGATCATTTCCCATCCTCGACTTGTGGTGGACTGTTGGGCACCATGGTGTGCACCCTGCAGAGCGATGTCTCCTATTATCGACGAGCTTGCAGTGGAGCAGGCAGGCAGTGTAAAGTTTGCCAAGCTCAACCTTGACCTGAACCAGGCAACTGCCATGCGTTTTGGAGTTATGAGCATACCAACTCTTCTTTTCTTCAAGGAAGGGCAGCTGGAGGACATTGCAGTAGGCGCTCTTTCAAGAAACCAGATAGAGTTCTACTTGAACGCTCTTAAGAGCAGCTAGGGCTAGAAAGGCCGGGAGCATGATCGTCAGGCTCCCATTGCATCGTGTTCTTTCCTTTGTTTTGCACCTAAAGGTCTTCTAGCTCATTATCGAGATCGTTCATATCCTCAGCCTCTTCCTCCTCCCAGTCGAATTCCTCTTGGCAGGTTGGGCAGGCGGCTATGCCGACTTTGATGACCCCGCCACATGTGGGGCATTCAAGCTTATCGTCTTCAACTAATTCCTCATCAGGAGTTTCAGCATCAACTGGCTCGGAGGGTGTGGTTTCTACAACTCCAACAGCCGCAGCAGCCTCAAGATCTTCTTCAGGCATGTCCACTGGTTCTTCGGTCTCTTCCATATCGACCTCCACTTCTTTCTCCTCCCAGTCGAATTCCTCTCCACAGCTTGGGCAGACAGATATACCGGCGTTGATTGTCTCGCCACAGGTTGGACATTCCATCTCCTCGGCTTTGGCCATCTCCTCCTCAGGCACCTCTTCATCCATGGGTCCATCTGTCATAGCACCTACTTCTTCAACTACAACTGCGCCGCCCAACCCGTCTTCGGCATCCAGATCATCCGTGTCAGCGTCCTCTTCATCTCCGCCCTTTCTCTTAACAACCACGATGATGAGCAGGAACACAACTGCCGCTGCAACTATGAGTATCCACCATGGGAATTCGGAGGGTTCATCAACACTCTCCAGCACACGTACAGGTATGTCCGCAGCTCCACCCCAGTTGCCATCCACATCGACACCTCTTACCAGGATGCTGTGATCCTCTCCCTTCTTCCAGCCGTCAGGAATTGGTATGGTTATGGTCACAAGCTCAGTGGGAGAGTCAAAGGCTCCATCAACAGCTTCCATTACATAGCCAGCCCCTTCCGCTCCAAGAACATCGAAGAACAGTTCTGCGCCTGCTAGGTTCTGGTCGCCTGTTCCTAGGTCAGATAGCTCTATTGTAATGGTTATGTGTGTTTCCTCTGGGGCGATCCCACCTGTGTCGTCAACTCCCTCCAGCACTACTGTGGTCACATCAGGAACAGGTTCCTGATTATCAAAAGTAGATACTGTTACGTCAAGGAATTCACTCCACATCGTGCCATCGAAACCGTGCACATAGAAGGTGTGGCTATCACCAACACTCCATTCCGAGATATCGATGGTGATGCTAGCAGTCTCGTTGGCTCCATCAAAAGCTCTTGTCGAGGATGTCATTGCCACTCCGGTGCCATCGGCCCCGATCGTGTCCATGAAGTATTCGATGTCGGTGATGGTGCCATATCCGGTGGCTAGGTCCTGAACAGTTGCGCTTAGCACTAACTCTTCGACAGATGATCCAAGTTCCAGGTCACCAACTTGACCATCAATAAGCAATGATTCGGTTACCGGTTTCAAGTCGTCTAGGATGATAAATACTACGGAATCGATTTTTCCGAAGATGTTGTCATGAGCAGTCCATTCGGCGCTTCCACCGCGGTCTCCAGCTTCATAGGTGTTCATGTAGATGGTACCGCCACTGGTGGTTCCTATCGCTTCTCCATTGTTGGATAAGCTCCAGACACTGTTCATGTCGTTGACATAGATGTCTCCACCAGTCTCGTTATAGCCTATTGCGAATCCAATGATCGAATACCCCAGGGTCACATCCTGGTCTGCGATCGCGCTTCCGGAACCGCCTGCAGCGTCCTCTATCACTATCCAGTCCACTGTTGGTGCGTTGATTGTGAAGTTTATCGTGTCGTTAAGCCACAAGCCTGCGGCCTTAAGGTACGATGCTGTCCAGTTGGCACTTCCGCCTGCAACGTCAGCGAAGAAGGTAGCAGTGTCTCCGAATCCGTCCACATCTCCGGTCTCGTTCTCGGTGTAGGCAGATGCTCCATCGAAGTTCTCCACCGTCCAGGTAACCTCAACGTCTACAACGTAGATGTCTCCGCCTGTGATGTTGAATCCAGCAGCCCATGCCTCTTTCTCCCATCCGACGTAAACTGTCATGTAGTCGATCATGTCCATTCCAGTGTCGCTACTGTCCACGATCTGGATGTAGTCAACTGTTGGTGGTGTTATGGTAAAGACCACATTATCGGCATTGCCATTGCCATCATCAGCGGTCCATGTGGCGGTTCCAGCGCTGGTGCCGGCCATAAACCCGTCACTGGCTCCAGTTCCATCATTGGCACTGGCAGTCGCTCCGTTTGCATTCACAACTGTCCATGTACAGCTCGTGTCATATACGTAGCCCACAGTGAGATTGTAAGCTGCAGCGTATCCAAGCTTGTCCCAGCCGACATATGCGGTCATGTCAGGTATGACGGTTCCAATACCACCAGCATTGTCCCTGATGAGTACCATATAGACAACTGGCGGTGTTATAACCAGCTCCACACTATCATAGAACCACTTGCCTCCCTGGGAGGCATCCATGTAACTGGCATTCCATTCGGCTGTGCCGCCAGCAATACCCGCGTCAAAGGACTCGCTAGTACCTGTTACAACGCTTATGCTGGCAGCGGCTCCATTTGTATTCTCAAGGGTCCAGCTTGGTGAAACAGGTCCAAGGTATCCCGCAGTTGTGTTATAGGTTGCAAGCCACACCGTTTTTGTCCATCCCACGTATACTGTGAGGTCGGCCAGGGCAGCTGCGCCATTGGCTGTGATTTCCATGTCGATTCTGTCAATGGTTGGTGGGGTAATGGTGAACAATACGCTATCGTTATACCAGACTCCACCAAGGTATACAGCCGCAGACCAGTTTGCATCTCCACCCTTGTTTCCCGCGGTGAAGTTGTTCGAAAGCCTGATCAGAGACTCATTGTCGATTGTGGATTCTGCACCTGCTTGGGTCTTTAGAGACCAATTTGCGCTAATATCGCCTATGTATCCAGCTGTAGTGTTGAAAGTTGCAACGAATCCGGTGAAGGTGGTGCCCACGTTGATGGTTTGGTTCCCGATTTCTTCCACTCCTGTGTTGTTGCCGTCCACTATCCGGATGTAGTCCATTGTGGGTTCGTTGACGGTGATAGTAACGTTGTGGTAGAACAACGTGCCATTCAGATCGACGGACACATTGAGGTAAGCGACTCCGCCTGTTATGCCTGAGTAGAAGGTGCTGTTCGTGCCATTTCCGTTCTGGACGCCGGCTGAGTTGGTTATTGTGGCTGTTGAGCCATTGTTATAGACGGTCCAGTTTGCATCTATGGTGTACAGGAAATTGGTGGTGCCGTTGTAGATATCCGCCCATACTATGCGACCCTCTCCAACGTCAACGATCGAATCAGGGATGATTTCCCATCCTCCGGTCATATTCGCGGTTATGAATATATTGTCGATGGTTGGCGGTGAAATGGTGAATACCACAGTGTCGGTGTGGCCATTCCCGTCATCAACCTGCCACATTGCTACTCCAGCTGTGTTGCCAGCATTGAATTCATCAAAGGAGCCTGTTCCATCAGTTGTAAAGGCGGTGGCTCCTAAAGCATTTGCAACTGTCCATGTGACCGTAGCTTCGCCATTATAGCCTGAACTGGTGTTGTATGCCACAGCCCTTCCTTCGATGGTCCAGAGAGCCCATCTGTTCTGGTCAATTATCTCAGTGCCAACCCCGCCAGGCAGGTCATCGATCTGGATGTAGTCGGTTGTTGGTGGGGTTATGGTGAAGGTTACGTTGTCGAGATGTCCAGAGCCATCATTTGCCCACCATTTGACTGTGCCACCCTTGTTGCCAGCGTTGAATGTGTCCTCTACGCCACCATCGCCTGTTGTTGACGCGTCCTCTGTTCCAGAGGGTATGACAGACCATGTTACTGGAATGTCTCCAATGTATCCCGCAGTTGTGTTGTATGATGCTGCCCATCCTGGTATTGAGAATCCTACATTCACAGGTTGGTCTGCAATTTCTGAACCAGCACCGCTTGCTGCATCTTCGATAACTATGGTATCGACAGTTGGGGCTGCTACTGTGAATACAACTGTATCATCATGTCCAGCACCGTCATCGGCTTTCCAAGTTCCAGCTCCTCCAGCCAGTCCAGCATCGTATGTTGATGTAATTCCAGTTCCTGGTGCTGCTGAGCCTTGTCCAGTTACCGTCCATGTTACGCTTACATCACCCATGTATCCAATTACGTTGTTGTAAGAAGCTGCCCATCCCTGTATCGTGAATCCCACATTCACAGGCTGGTCGGGTATTTCCGTTCCTGCTACATTAGCCGCGTCCTCTATGACAATGTAGTCTACAGTTGGTGGTAGCAAAGTGAATGCGGAGGGAGATGAAGATAAGACTGGACCGCCAGTGTTGACATCTGTGACCAGAGAATAGAGACCCAGGGTCATTATCGATGAATCCAATGTGATCGTGTATTTAAGTTCGCCCAGATACCCATAGCCGTACCCGAAGTCAACGCTATAGCCATACCCGTAGTCGAGTTCGGGTACTAGGTCAACGCTCATACATTGAGCTGGCCCAGAGAGGTTTAAACCATCCTCTGTGAAGCTACAGGTGAAGCTCATGGTATTTCCAAACACTACATCAATGTCCTCGATTGGAATCCTGATGCCTTCTGTGTCTATCGTGACATTGAACGTTATTGTCTCGCCTTTAATGTACGTCAGTTCAAGATTTGTTGTTGTTACCGATACCGCTGATGACAGATTTGCGAATGGTACCAGACCGGCGATTAACATTACTGCTATGAACAATCCTAGATGTTTGCTTTTCATTTTTCCCCACCTCCCGAATAAAAATTCGGAAAAGTTCTGCGCCTACACAACGCAGGCATTGTTGATACCTCTAACTATATATATGCATACCGGCGGTTCTCAACAAATCACGAAACCGTTGCATAAATTCGGTGTGAACCTTCTGGGAATAATTGGATATGATTGGCGAGGAACATGATTGGCTAGGGGTATGAGTGAATGATAGGGCTTCTTGAGATCATCATATGGCTTTTTTCCCTACCATTAATTTTACTTCCGCCGGGATTTCTCTGGGCTCGGGTCCTCTTGCCTGATTCGTCTATTCGAGAGCAGATAGCTTTGGCTCCAGGAATATCACTGGTCATGCTTGTTCTTTCAGCGTTTCTCTTGTGGGGCCCTTTTGGCATGGGCATCGACCTTGGAGGAGCGATTCTTGTATACCTTACGACCATACTTCCAGCATTGAGTATTCTAGCTCTAAAGAACAGAACACAGTTGAAAGTGCTTGTAAGCACCTATGTTTCACACACAGCCTGGATAACAATTCTGCATGACATCCCGAAGAAGATACGAAGGGAACACCTGATCCTCGTTTCTGTGATTGGCTTTGCCGCCGTGTTGACCTTTCAACCTCACATGAGCTCACCCTATCCCCTCCATACAGATGAATGGCATTACATCATCAGAGGGAAGAACCTGGTTAGAACTGGAGATCTCCTAGGCACTCTTTGGTCTTTTCCAGAAACTGGATACCTCACCTTTTTAATTATGCTCAGAACCTTCACTGACACATCCTGGTTCACACTGTCCCTGCTCCTCCCGACTGTGATGTTCTCATACGCCCTGGTGCTTTTTTATCTACTGGGAAAAAGACATGGGTCCGGGCATCTAGCGATCTTTCCACTGTTATTGATCCCAACTACTGCAAGATATCTCGGACCTTCTCTAATGGTTCCTGTGGCCTTGTTCCTGGTGACGCTTCCACTTACTCTGTTCGTGATTATGGATAAAAGACCTCGCTCCTTGTTCCTGCTAGCTTTGATCCTTGTCTTTCAGCTTCTTGTACATCCACCTTCGGCAATGGCTCTCTTTTTGGTTGTCCTTGCAGCAGCCATCGCCATTCTAAGAATGAATCTGAAACGCTCGCTTACCATCTTTGGTATCTTGGGCTGTTTCTTTCTCCCATTCATATTCCCAATGGAGATGTGGGTATCTAGGCTGAATTGGAACATCATTACCGAGCAGGGTCATTTCTTTCTTCCACCACCAGGATTTTTTGGTTACCTATCTGTCATAGGGGTGATGCTTCTCTTTCTGTCTCTTCTGGGAGCGGTACACTCCATTAAAATAAAAAAACACCTCGGAATGATCGTTCTATTGTCCTTGGGAGCGCTCATACTTCTTATTCTCGCTTTCGTGCTTGTATTTCCCGGTTTCAACAACGTTACAGCCCTCCATGACCGCGCCCTCTTCTGCCTGATCGTTGTTCTGACAATTCCCGCAGGCTTTGGGATCAAGGCTCTTAAGAGGATTAATTTCAGGCTTGCCTTTGTAACTATCGCAGTTATGCTAATTCTCGGGACGAATATTCACTTCCAGGCAGAGTATTACCATATCGTAACTGACAGGGAATACGAGGATTTTATCTGGATACGCGACAACCTTAACGAGTCCTATGGCAAGGCAATTCTTGACCCATGGTTGGCCATCGGCTTCAGGGGCATTACAGGCAAAAGTGTCCAATATAGCTTACCCCAGGGCCCGAGCCCTGACTATGAAACGAGAATGCGCGAGGTCGAAACGTTTTTCGCTGAGAACTGTCAGGATTCGTCTTTCCTAGCCAGAAAAAACATCGCAATAATATATACTGATGGTGTTTGTTCCAACCCAGGGTTCACGTTAGTTCATGACCGTGTCTATGTTCGAAACCTATGATGAACTTGTGCTCAATGCGTGATATTCAAGAAAGAGCATGATCACTACTATTGGGATTAGGGCTATGAGTTGTATGTTTCCCCAAAGAAAAAGAAGCATAAAGAATAATGTTATGGAAATTACTCCCAAGAAGAGGAGTGGAGAGGTCTTCAAGGGTTCGGAGCCTATCTTCTTTTTTGAATGCTCCGGGCTCCCACGCAATTGGAGAGATAGGATGATGAATAGCACTGTTATGGGCACTGTCAGCAATGTTATGGGAAATAGGAAACCCACCAGCGGCTCTACCTGTGTGAGAAGCATAAGAGCCAGAAAGAACAGTGTCAGATATGTGAATGCGTAGGTCAGAGCATTGGTCAACTCTGATTCGTCCGAAGATGGCTCTCCGGAACCCCCAGAAGCATCGTTGGAACCTTCAGATGCAGGTTGTGATGTGCCATCCGCATCCGGCTCATTGCTTTGGCTCTCTAACACAGGTACTGCATTAAATGCCGAACTATTGAGCTTTTGCCCGTCGTAGGGATAAGCTCAAGGCTAGGGTAAGATAAGCATATCTGCGTTGGCAAACCTTATGCATTGGCTACCAGGACTCGCTAGAAGCTTAGACTGAAACGATCTATCTACTCTTCTGGTAGTGGTTTGTCCTCAGTGTTAGCCTCTTGGGTCTCAGGCTCGGTAACGTCATCAGCATCAGGATTATCAGATGGCTGTTCATTCTCAGGAACATCAGCGGGTTCTTCAGCAACATCTTCGGTAATCTCACCCTCCATTTCTGGCCCCATTGGGGGCACCTGATCCTCAACAACATCCTCGGACACTTCTGGCTCCATTGGAGGTGTTGGCTCGTCTGGCGAATCCATTTCAGCCTCTTCCGTCTCAACCTCCACCTCTTCTTCCTCCCAGTTGAAATCCTCTCCGCAACTTGGGCAGACGGCTATTCCGGCGTTAATTGTATACTCATGGGGGTTCATTCCAAACTCCTTCCCCCGGCTTAGATTACGCATCCCTTATAAGAAGGTTATGCGCACGTGTTGAATCTGTTACTCTAGCTAAAGATTATGGCCAATTGGCTGATCAAGATGTGATCGTGGCGTGAATTGTGATCGATTATAACGTTAGGGTTCAGGAGGGGCACTCAAACCAAAAAAGAGAAAATTCAGCCTCACATTGGGGTTAAAGTTAGAAAAAAGATGCATGGAGCCATTAGGCCAGGCGGTTGTGCATTGTCAACACTCCTCCAAAAATACTATATATCCAGACCTGTGTATTTGCCATTAAGGGTTCTGTTATAATGGCCGAGCAAGACAATTATGGAATGGTAAAATGCGAGCTTTGCGGCTCTCGCATGAAGACCTCCAAGCTTACCGAGCACATGAAGAACGTGCATCCAAAGGGCGTTACCACCCATGAAGAGAGGGCAAAGATACAGCATCGCCGTGCCGCCGGAAAGAACATGGCCATGTATGCCGTGCTGGTAGCCATCATAGTTCTAGTAGCAGCAATGGTGGTGATCATCGACCCATTCAAGGAGGAGACCGAAATGGAATACGCTCCGGATTGGACATTGGTGGATATTGGCGGTGTCCAACGTTCCCTATACCGCAATTACCTTGACATATCAGACAAGCCTGTATTCCTAGAGTTCTACATGACAAATTGTGGTCATTGCCATAGCCTAGCACAGAAGATGGCAGTTCTTCATGACACATACGGGAATAACATCACATTCCTTTCCATTACCATCGACACTAGGGATACTATCTCCGCCGTTAACAATTTCATTTCAAGCTCAGGTGCGGATTGGACCCACTTTATCGATACCCCCTCAGAGAACGTAGCAGCCAAATATGAAGCCCATTTTACACCTCACAGTTTCCTGATTGCTTCCGATGGCAAGATCGTCTGGACTCATCTTGGTGACGATTCTGCTGCTGTGTTCGAGGAGCAGTTCATTAAGATTCTGGACGACTGATTTTCAACTATGGACTAAATCTCAACTCTGAGTTATTCTTTGCCTAATGAGCCTGTCCGAGAAATAGAACGCCCCCTCACAGATAGGGTTTCTGTTGTTAAAAAACGGGGAGGCATCAGGGTCAAAATGGTATTTCATGAAGAAAAATCGTGGAGAATTTGATTACTCAGACAGGCTCTAATGCTAGCAATACACGCAGTGCTAGGTCATCAAACCCAGCTGCTAGGTCATCAACACCGGCCACTAGATCATTAAACCCGTCAAGGTTTTTATATACTGGAACCTTTCTTTGCATCCCGAAGGTGATGGACATGAGCAACACTCATCCCCCGATTCCAGGTTCCGTGCTCTTCGACGCTGTACACGGAATGGATTGCATAGTCATGGCAACCAATGTCAGGATGTTTCCAGGCGTTGGTGCAGGAATTCTCAGAGCCGCAAAGAAAATGGATGCTGCCATTATGATGGAGATTGCCAGAAGCGAAGGCAATTTGCCTGTTGGCTACACCGGCATGGGCCCGGCAGAGTATGCAGCCAATTGCATGGAGGCAGCCGACCAAGTCGGCAATGATGTATGGGTACTTCATGCAGACCAC
>JAUVCJ010000140.1 GCA_030595765.1 Thermoplasmatota archaeon
TGAGAAATTCGGTCCTATCGAACTCATCGGGTTTGAACTCGTAGCCATCCTCGGCCTCGTCCTTGCGCTTCTTCTTGGCCATTGCATTGGGGGATGAACAGATGGGATATAATTCCTTTGGTCGGGAACAAACCTCTCCAGCACCGTATCGAAGGCGTAGATGCATGCTAGGTCCGATTTTGCTTTTACCAGACCGCCACCCAAACTCAGGGATGCAAATCGATATAGGGGGGTTGGGCTATGCAAGTCTTGAGCCCAGCTTTTCTGGCTATCCTGGGTCAATCAAGGTGTGAATGATATGTCTGGACTAGCAGATACAAAAAGATACAATCGCCATCTGTTCATTTGCGTGGGCTCGACCTGCGGTGGCTCCAAAGGCGCCAATGAGATGTTCACCATGCTAAAAGAGAAGATGAGAGAGAAGGGCATCACCGATGTCCTGGTAACAAGGAGCCAATGCTTTGGCCTATGCAGGGCCAGCCCCAACATGGTCATCTACCCCGAAGGGGTATGGTACTCTGGCTACAGGGAATCTGACCTGGATGATATCGTGGAGCAGCACTTGGTCAACGGCAAGGTCGTCCACCGGCTTCTGGACAAGAGAAGAGAGATGATCCGGCAGCTTTGAGGTTTGCTGGCTGCGGCATCATTTTTCACAGTTATATTTTCCTGAAGCAGGCAACATTATGAATTCGCAACATCCTGAAGCAGGCACCAAAACCATTATTGGACCAGTTGACCATTCTGGGCTCCATGTACAATAAAAGAGCACAAGCTATACCGCCATCGGCTACACTTGTTTTTAGTGCCGAGGCACGCAAGCTTGCCAACCAGGGAATTGATATCGTGACGCTGGTGGCTGGAGAACCTGATTTTGATACTCCGGCTCACATTACTGAAGCTGCCATTGAGGCTCTAAGAGCCGGTAAGACCCGCTATACTCCGATACCCGGTATTCCTGAGTTGCGCGAGGCTATTGCCCGAAAATGTGTTGGAGTGAATGGTATACAGGCCACCCTTGATGACGTGCTTGTAACTCCAACAAAGATGGGTGTGTTCTATGCGCTCCAGGCTCTTGTGGAGGAGGGCGATGAGGTAATTATCCCAGACCCGTCCTGGGTGTCTTATGGGCCCTGTACCACCTTTGCTGGCGGCGTAGGGGTGCCTGCTGCTCTTTTGTGCAACAGGGGATTCTGCCTGGATATCGAGACTCTCAAGTCGGCTATCACTCCCAGGACAAAGGTCATCGTTGTAAACAGCCCATGCAACCCAACAGGCGGAGTGTTCACAAAGGAGGAGAACCAGGCCATTGCAGACCTGGCCATCGATAACGACCTATGGGTGCTTTCAGATGACATCTATGAGAAGCTGGTCTATGATACCACCCATAACTCCATTGCAAGCCTGCCAGGGATGTTCGAGAGGACGATAACCCTCAACGGCTTCTCCAAGGCCTATGCAATGACAGGATGGCGCTTAGGGTGGGTTATAGCCCCTCCTGAGGTCATGGGCATCATGCGTAGACTTCAAAGTCATTCTCTAACATGCTCCACATCATTTGTTCAATGGGCAGGTATTGCCGCACTTGAAGGCTGTCAGGATTGCGTCGAGGACATGCGGGTGCAGTTCCAGCAGAGACGGGACTTCTTTGTTAAAGGCCTTAACGAGATAGCGGGTGTAACTTGCAGGATGCCAAAAGGCGCGTTTTACGCCTTCCCAGCCTTTGACGTTGACATGAACTCGAATGATCTTGCTCTACATTTACTGAAGAACGCTCATGTTGCAGGCACTCCTGGCTCGGCCTTTGGAGCAAACGGAGAAGGCCATGTCCGGTTCTCATATGCAGCCAGCATGGAGGAGCTTGGAAAGGCTCTTGAGCGGATCGAGAAGGGTCTAGCCATGCTATGAACCCGATAAAACAGGGCATTCGCACTGCGTAAATTGCTAACGAGCTCAACTTGTCCCAGGCTATAACGGCTTCACAACGTTCAAGGCTCAGTCGTCGCCAGCTTTTATCCAGGATATCAGCAGGGTAAAGAGCAGTATCAGCAGACCCAGTACCAGTATCGAGCTTATCACTGGATTGCGTCCTTCGACATCATCTCCCACTCCACCACGACTGCTGGTAGATTCATCCAAGTCGCCTGTATCCAGAGGTGTGCCGTCAGAGCCTAAGGGGAGCTCATCGCCATGGTCCTGAGCCCTGGTTGCAGTGGTGATGAAATATAGTGAGTCGTCCTGTGCGGGGTCATTGCCGCCAATTGCCCAAACCAGGCTGGCTTCCTTGTCTCCAACTGCTGCGCTGTTTGGAACCAGTATCTCGAGGTATACCTCTTTGGATTCTCCATCATCGATAGGGCCAATGTCCACAAGGCCGTCACCGTCTGTGTCGGTCAACTCCTGCTCTGGGTGTGAGGGATAATCAAGCACATAAAGGCGATAATCCCACATGCGCCCCTGATCCACCTTGATGTTGATGGCGTCGGTATCCTGGCCGTCATTGGTGACAGTGAATTTATGAGTCACTTTGCTTCCTTGCTCACCATATAGATTTGGATTTATATATGTTAAATAGGGGTCTGACTCTCCATGGAGTGTTCCAGAGAAGACTATGGTCACCCAACATGATGTATAGGCTCCATGTTCATCAGTCAATCTGACCCTGAATTCATCCGTGCCCACAGTGTCTGGGACATGGGTGAACCTCAAAATGTCGTTCTGGACATCCGAGACCACAACATTATAAAGGTTTGTATTTACAGTTCCTGCATCCACAGACCAGGTCAGATCCTGCTCTGGCGGGTCATTAGCATCGTTCTCGAATGGGGTCAGGTCCATGAACCATTCCTTATCAAGAATATCCTTCTCTATCATAGGTATGCTATCGTACTGGCGATTCCATCCATTCTTATGATACACATAAAGATCATCGAATGCAGCAAGAGCCGAACCTCCATCCTCCCAGGCCATCAGTCCCACAGCTCCTTGCTGAAGCATTCCATCGTAAATGTTCAGGGTTGTGAGCAATGTCTCCTGTACCTGGTTTCCACCAGTTGCATAGAAACTGAACTTGTATCCAACACAATCCACACGAAGGGTGTACCAAGTTTTCTCCAGACCGCTCAACGGGAAGGTGCCTAGGCCTGTTAGACCTCCATTGACCTTCTTGTAGATGGCAAAAATGTCTGGATCTCCTGTGCCATGAAGCATAACATAGTTGTTCTGGTCAGTATAGCGCACCAGTAGGCCATTGCGCCAGTGTCCATCATTATCCGGGTCTAGGTCCTTGACCTTGACCTCTACAGAATAGTCAGTCCAGGTTTTATCTCCGGTCCATGCTATGCCAGAGGACCATTGTCCGTTGCCGTCGGTGCCGCGGAGCTCACTATTGACTACATTCCATGAGCCCTGCTCGATATTCCATAATTGAGTGCCGTCAAAGGTATCGTAATAGAAAGGCCCACCAATGAAGGGGGTGTAGTTCGGAACAACTGTAACTTTCATCCACTGCTGGTCAATTAGACCCCTGGAATCAGTCAGTGTCAGAAGGATGTCATCTGACCCGGAGGCGCCGTTTACTGGGATTATCTCGATTATATCGTTGGCAGGGTCAATCAGGTTTACTGATTGTAGAGGCCAGTCTACATCGGATATTGTCCAGTCCAGTGTACTATCGCTGGGCCCTGGGTAACGATAAATGTCAGGTCCCATAAGGTCTCCAAGCCATATCTTGTTGTTTACCCAATCATACTGTCCAGTGATTACTTTTGTATCTCCCTGGTTAATTGCCCATTCATCCACGAAAGTGCCATCATTTGCATGAACCCTGCGCACTCTAGCAGCATTGGTATTGACCCACTCAATAAAGTACAGATATGTGCCATCGCAGATTATGCCGTCAACATAGAAAGAGCCGCCTGGTATTGTGTACTGCACCGTCATGTCCCAGCCGTCAGCGGGGTCAAATATCCGGACAGTGAAACCGTTAAAGCCTCCGTTGTTGATCTCATAAGCCACGTTGTAGACAAGGGAACCGTCTGTTGTAATTAAATTCTCATTGCCGCCTACCCACCCAGTGGATCTCTCGAGTAGTCCGTCAGGAACATACTGGTTCGTGATCTCTCTGGTATTTACATCGATCTTGTGAAGCTGGTATGGGTCTGTTGCCGGGTGATAGATATAACCATCCAGGTAGAACATGGTTCTGATATGGTTCGGTATGTAGGCCAGGTCGCCATAGTCCCGTCCAGCCGTGGTTCCACCGTATCCAGTTCCGATTTTCGCGATGGTCTGGTCATTACCATCATAGCTGTCCCAGCTCTTGGTATAGAGGTATTTGCCATCTGTTGCCAGAACGCCCACTGCCTCGCTGTTCCATGCAGGAAAGTTCGTTTCCCGGGTTGCAGCGGTCATGGTGTTGAAGGGTGTTGGGAAGTCAATTTGGGTATTTTCATAGGGGTGAAGGTTCAATTTCAAGGGGGCATTGTACTCAACTGTCTGGTCAGGGACCAACGAATACATGTTGTGAACCCATACATTGTCATAGTAACAATCCTGATTGCCCCAGCAGTACATGGCAATGGCTCCCCTACCAAGGGAATGGTCTATTGCGGAAAAGATCTTTGCACCATCGATCGACACAGTGATAAGACCGCCATATACCTTAACTTCTAGATTGTACCACTGGTGTTTGGTATATGGAACATTATCAGAGGCAAGAACTGTCCACACCCCTCCAACATTGACATCTAGAACGCGCCTCTGGGTGCCTGAGTTGAGCAAGGTATCCACATCCCTGTTCTCGAGTTGCCAGTGAAACCTGTAATAATTGTTGGCATCTGTGTATCTAAACATCACACCAATTCCATCATCATCTGTGGAGCGAATGTCAGCCTCCAATGTATAATCGTCCCATCTGGTATCTCCAGTCCATGCATAAGTTCCAGGGAATTTCTGTGCAGCTACTCCTCCATTGATATTGCTACTCTGGCGAAGTGCGCTTCCTGACACGCTCCATGCTGAGCCGCCTACGGTTCCTGGCTCATTCACGAGGTTCCAGCCGTTGTAGTTTCCATCATTGAAGTTGTCTGAGAACTCCTCATCCGTTTGCAAGCCTATCACTGGCGGCGGTGGTGAGTATACATTCACATTGATCCACTGCTGGTCGGTACGGCCAGCATTGTCTGTAAGGGTCAGGAGCACATCATCGCTACCGATCACTCCTGGCCTGCCTGTAAAGGTAATGATGTCGGTAACCGGGTCAATGACGACAGATGCGATGATGGACGAATCCACATTACTTACCGACCAGAAAAGCTCTGAAAAACCAGATGACTCCCCTGGGAGCGCCATCCCCAATGTGTTCCGGGCGGTGGTGCCATAAGGCTGCCGTGCCCCGAAGGTGCCATCACCATTTCCGGGATAGAACCAGCAATTTCTCCCGTCGTAATCCACCAATATCATGTCCTGATTGCCGTCCTGGTCCAGGTCGTAGGCATCGAAACTAGCATAATAGCCGCTATCAAGCGAGGCGACATAGCTAAAGGACCCGAATGTTCCGTCGCCATTACCTTTGGCCAGATATGTATCACCAGCATTGCCCTGGTTGGCAAAAATGTCAAGAAATCCGTCATTGTTGAAGTCAGCCAGAGATACTCCATAAGGGTCAGTGCCGACGTCTCCAAGGTATGTTATCGTCCATTCTGTGCCGTCTCCTTCGTTCATGTAAAGATAGATGTATCCAGGCCCATTGATGCCTCTTATTAGATCGATATCGCCATCACCGTCCACGTCGCCAGCATCCATTCCCCTGCTATCTTCTGAACCAGTATAAGGTGTTCGGGGCAAAAGATACTCGGAGAAGCCAAAGTTGCCATCACCAAAGTGTATCCAGGCGTCCTCGGCATTGCTGCCAATAGAGAAGTCCAAGAAGCCATCGTTGTTGAAGTCTCCAGACGCCATGTCCATGGCCCAGCCTGCTGATGGGTGGGTTCCACTACCGTACTGACCAATATACACAGGTCCATTGGAGAAATCAGAGTTGAGAGTATCTCCAGTGTTCTCAAGGTAATGGGTGTAATAGTACATTCCATGGTTTGATCTTCCCACGATCATATCATAATCCCCATCATTGTCATAGTCACCAACGACCACCCCTCTGGAATCATGACCAACATCACCTACCAGTGGAAGTGCACCATGTCCACCAGAGCTATCGAACTGCATGGTGTATACTTGACCGTAATCATCCACATCAGCCAGTATCGGCGGGATGTTGTTCAGGTCAGGTGAGTTCTCGAACCTGGAGAGGTCGAATGAAAAGGGGTCATCCCTCACTGACAGGTCAGGAACTTCTTTGAACACTTTGATGTCATCATAATAGCTGTCATCATCACCATTTGCCCAGCAATAGGTTCCAATGGCGCCACTGCTCAATGAGGAATCTGTTACCGAGAATAT
>JAUVCJ010000197.1 GCA_030595765.1 Thermoplasmatota archaeon
GATTCCTTTCCATGATATTCGATAGCAGCCAAGGGAACCCTTTCTTCATACAGAAGATCCTGGAGAGCTTACAAAATCAGGGCACTATTAATCTGCAAAACCCGGATTGGGTCTCTGAGTTGAACCTTGAGACCATATCAATACCCAAAACCGTCAAAGAATCCATTGTAAAGCGATTGGAGCATCTATCAGAACCTGAAAGGGATGTCCTAATGAACGCAGCCATTTTAGGAGCGACATTCCACAAAAACAATCTTCTTGCTCTTGTCGAAAAGGAGGACCAGGAGGTCAAAGACCTGCTTTACAAACTCACAGAGGATGGCATCATCTATGAGGACTTCGATTCTGGCAATGGTGTATTCAAGTTTGACCATACAAAAGTTCAAGAGATGGTATACTCGGAAATTGAACCCGAACTGCTCAAAAGCACGCATGCTAGAATTGGAAAAATAATTGAAGAACAATCAGACAGATCCGATGAAGACGTTTTTGTGTTAGCACGCCATTTCAGCATGGGCAATATCTATGACAAAACTGCGAAGTATGCGATCCAGGCAGGGCAGAAGGCAAGAAATAGATACTCATACAGGGATGCGATTACATATTATAAAGATGCTATTCGGGCACTGGAACACCTGGATGATGATCACGATAATTCCGATACAATGCTCATGGCCATTATCGAGACCGGCAGGCTCCTTGACAAGCTAGGTAAATCAAAAGAGGCCATAATCCATTTAAAAGAGGCCATAAGGCTTGCAACTAGCACAAGCAACAAGGCTAGACTTGCAGATGCACTCAGACAGTACGCACATATACGTAGAGAGCAGAACGAATGGGAGGAAGCCGAAAGGAACTACAAAGCCGGCCTAGAGCTATCGATTGAGCTTGATGACCACCGCTTGAGCGCTGACATCCTCAGAGGATGGGGAAAAATCCTATGGAGATTGGGAAAACTGGATGAAGCTGAGAAGTACGTGCAGAAGAGCATAAAGCACGCAGAGACCATCAACGACAGAGTCACGGTAGGCGTGGATTACATCGAGCTAGCTAACATATATTCAACCAGTGGCGACCATGAGAGAAGTATAGAATACTATAAAAAAAGCATTGATGAGCTCCAGGAAACCGTACAAGAGGTACAGGTAGCTAGGTCGTATAACAACATGGGCGAGGTTTACAAGCTCGAGGGCAAGATAGAGAAGGCCATTGAGTGTTACGATAATTGCATCACCGTAGCCGACAGATTTGCAAGCATGCGGATGAAGGGCTATGGCCTGGTTAACAAGGCTGAATGCCTAGCAAAAATTGGCAGAACAGAAGAGGCGCTTCCTGTGGCGCAAGAGGCTCTTACCCTCTTCAAAAGGATGGGTGAGAGATATATGGTCGCAGGAACCAGCATGGTCTTTGGAATTATTTATTCAAAACGCCAGGAATGGAGCAAAGCTGAAGCTGCCTATCAGGAAAGCATAGACACATTGACGGAGTTGAACATACCATTCGACCTGGCCATTAATCACAAGGAATATGCCCACTACTGGAAGCTGATTGGCAACATTGACAATGCAAGAAAGCATTTACTCAGGGCAAAGGTTGGATTTGAGGAACTGGGGTCTGACAGATACATCCAGGAGATAGAAGAAGAGCTAGCAAAGCTCGGGTGAGACCATGCCCTCAGAAATAAGCAGAAAATTACACAGCGTTCTGGCTCGGGAGATGGGGCACATGGGTAAGTTCATACTGCAAAAGCAATGCACCGACCTATCCATCGACATCGATGAGGTCACTGTAGAAGAACTCCCAATAATTGCCCAGGCTGTATCTAAGGCAGTGATCGTATTTACTGGGCCGGATAAAGCAAGAAGAATTGAAAGCGAGATCAAAAAACTCAGCTGATTCAGGTCCCATGTATTCTGGCTCTTTCTGCGCAAGTGCCAGCTTCGTCATATCTACCCATCTTCGCCAGGACGTACCCTTTGTTGACCCACGCATCGAAATAAGTAGAATCCACCTCTAGAGCCTGATCATAGCATTTTAAAGCCTCCTGGAATCGCCCTTGACGGGCAAGGATATTTCCCATATTATTCCAAGCGCTCTCCATATTCTTGTTAAGGCGTACTGCATGCCTGTAACAATCCAGAGCCCTGCCATACTCTCTAAGCTTTGAGTGGCCATTGCCCTTATTGGTCCATGCTACCGGGCTCTTTGGGTTAACTTCAACGCCCTTGTTGAACAGCTGCATCGCCTCTCTGTACCTTCCAAGCTTCAACAAACTTGCCCCTCGGCTGTAATAAAGGCTCTCTGTATGGTTCTTCTCGCCCAGCGGCTTGAACCGTCTGGATTGCTCTGTAGCGATGGCTTTTTGATAATGAGATTCTGCACTTACATAATCTGCACTCAGATACTCCCTGTCCCCTTCGGTGATGCTTTTTTCCACAAACTTATTATGCACTCCTGAATGGACTAATAGAACCATTCCAAGGAGCACATATGAAGACCCGATGATAACTAGAATTAACGAACTACCAATGCTCCAGAAAATAGCACTTGCCAGCATATAGCTGATCCCAAAGAACCAGGTTGTGAAATAGCCTATACGGATGCGCTCGACCAGAACCGAGGGGATCGTTGTTGAAAGGGCAATGACCGCAATGATCTCAGCTACAAACATTGGCAACTGCACGCCCAACAACACTGATATCACGATTATGGAGGGTATCAGCACTCCGAATGGATAAACCATGGAATGACCAGTATGAAAATTAATCTCGCCCTTGCTTCGAGCCAGTATTAGCACTCCTTGAAGGAAAAGGCCAAGCAATGATCCAACAATGGCCCAGTATAATATCTGTTTAAAGCCCGAATCCATATGGGGTATGGCAAAGTATTCAAGACCCATTAGAAAAACAATGACAACAGAGGCATAAACAGTTGCGACCCTTGCAGTTCCCTGGGACTTAGGCCTTGCGATCTTGTTGGGCAGGGAGGGTTTTGTGCTCACTACCCCAGGAATGGGTTTTCCTATTCTGAGGCGCTGTTCCAATACTGCGCTTTGAGCAGGGTCCTCAGTAACCAGCCTTGCAGAGGTTCCAGAATCCGAAGCTATTGGCCTCCGTCTCGCCCCTGCCACCACTCCTGCCATCACACCCTCACTCCCACCCTCACTCACACCCTCACTCACACCTCCACTCACACCATCAGCCACTCCAGTTCCCATCCCATCTTCGATGTCCTCGGCTAGAGTGTAATCCTCACTATCGAATACCTCGCTGGCCAGTTCTTCATCGATCTCCTCAGGTCGGTCTTCATCTGAGTATTCATCCAGATATTCCTCTTCTGCGTATTCTTCGGCCACGGGTTCATCGACAGTATCTGGTATCGGAGCCTCCACCGGCCCCTCATCAAGCATCCAATCCTCTTCGTCGGCCTGCTTAATATCGTGTTCAATATCATCATCAACAGTTTCTAGTCCATCATTGACTGTTTCAATATCATTAACGACTGTTTCTAGCCCATCATCGACCGTTTCAATATCATTAACGACAGTTTCTGTCTCATCATCAACGTACTCTTCAATGAATTCAGCATCGCCATCCTCAGCGAAGATATCCTCATCTATCATTGATTTCAGAAAACTCTTCTCTTCCCCACCAGAACCCGATTCACCTGCAACGACATCACGCTCGTTTTGGGCAATGCTAATCTCCCAAGGCTCTGGCAAAGGTGGATCAATATCGCCCATGTTTATTTCCGGAACAGGGTCTTCTAGCTCATCAGGAACGGGGATCTCATCCAGAGTGTCTACAGCATCCAGAGTGTCCACGATGACATCTGGTGCAGAAACATCGTCCTGAGCCTCAGTTATTAACGTTATCACCAATGAGAGGCCTCTATTATAGGCCTGGGCGGCCTCCTCATAACGACCTTGGTGTTTAAGAGATTCAGCCCTGGCTGCCCATGCTTGCTGAAATCTAGGATTCAGTTCCAGAACCTTGTCATAGCACTGGAGAGCTTCCTCGTATTTCTCATTCTGATAATATACCGATCCTTCAGCAAACCAAGCTTCTGGATCTTCAGGATTTCTGGCGCGCTGAGCCTGATAGTAGGAAAGTGACTTCTGAAACACCAATCCGGGCTCTGTTGGGCTCTCATCGTCCTTGACAGCAGCAGAAACAAAACCACAGGTATAGCAGGATTGGTCAACCTCTGAAAGAATAGTACCACACATGGAGCATTCGAACTCCGATGCGCTATCGGGAACAGTTTTGGAAGCTCCCAGTAACTCCATGATGGAGCCGTCTTGGATCATCTTGTCGATGTCACTCCTTATGCTGGATGCCGTTTTTGCCCCAATTCCACTAACTCTGGCGATGTCGTCCCTGCTGGCA
>JAUVCJ010000023.1 GCA_030595765.1 Thermoplasmatota archaeon
CAGCTACCAACACATATCTCGCAGCCTATGCAAAGCTCTGCAACTACCAGGGTCTTCATGAAACCGACCTCCTTACAACATTCTTTTCTTTAAGCTTGTCAACCAGCAAGGATGCAAGTGCCTGGGCACCATCTGCCTCCAGCATCTCGACTGTGCCCTTAGGTTCGGGTGCGAAGGTGCGTTTGACCTGGGTCGGTGAACCATTGAGCCCTATCATGGAAGGGTCTGCGCCAAGATCCTCAGCGGTCCATACCTGGGTCTTAAGCTCCCTGTGTGCCTTGACTATCCTGCCCATGCGGGGGTATCTTGGCTCGTTAAGATCCTTGATGGCTGTAAGAAGTACTGGAAAGCCAACTTCGAGCTTGACATGGCTGTCTTCGAGAGCCCTCTCGACAATAAGCTTCTCGCCCTCCTTCTTGACATCACGAACATAAGTTACCTGGGGAATTCCTAAGGATTCAGCAAGCTGAGGTCCTATCTGAGCGGTGTCGCCATCAATGGCTTCCCTGCCGCAGAAGATGATGTCATACTTGCCAATTTTTTTGATGCCCAATGATATCGAGTTTGCTGTTGCCCAGGTGTCGGCTCCAGCAAAGGCTCGGTCGCATAAAAGGACTGTATGATCCACTCCCATTGCATATACCTCACGTAGTGCAACCTCAGCCTGTGGTGGACCCATTGTCAGGGCGGTAACGGTGCCACCATGCAACTCCCTTAGCCGCAGGGCCTCCTCTACCGCATGCTTGTCATCTGGATTGACAATGCTGGGTACGCCTTCTCTAACCAAGGTACCGGTCTCCGGGTCGATCTTGACATCGGTGGTGTCCGGCACCTGTTTGATGCACACTATGATATCCATGCTAAAATCCTCAATCCGATAAAAAACACCCACGGTATAAGGTTTTCCATTAACCCATTTATAGAGGGACAACACACCAAAAAGCCAAATGCCCTGCTGGCCATGTTTGGGCATGAACAAAGAAGAAGAAATTCAAGGCACCCAGTCTAGCCAATTTCCAGGTCATCTACCATGCCCTTTTCCGGCACCAGTCTCCCAATTCAAAATTGCGGACATACCTTTCGATGGGGTTAACGGATGGCTGCTTCAGGGAGAGACTGTTGGAGAGGTGGTCTTTGCCTCCTTCGACAAAGAACTCAATGTTCCAGAGCACAAGCACGGAGCACAGTGGGAGGTCGTGGTGGCTGGACAGGTAGAGTTGACGATGGATGGCACAACAAGAACATATAGGCCAGGGCAGCATTTTGCAATTCCAGCAGACAAGCTACACTCAGCTCTGGTGCACGCTGGCTACAAGGCTATCATTGTGTTCGAGGAAAAGGACAGGTACAAGCCACAGGAATGACGCTTGCCTATTAGGCAAATAAAAGCAAAAAGAGAACCCCAAAATTGTTCAATGCCCTCCAGATGGCAAAGGTATAATGCAGAATCTCAGAAAGAAGTGCCAGATGTCTTTGCATAACCATTCTTACTCAGTGGGTTGAAAATATAAAATGTATTAATACACGAGAAGCATACTAATGCTCAATTATGGCAAATATTATATTATTTACATTTGAACAATGGGAAAGCGAAAACGCTAAAGTCATAGCTGAGGCTAAAAACAACAGCTTAAAATATGATCCATCAAAAAGATCACAGATGCATATCGCTTATGGTAAGGAACTCTTCAAGCAATTTCCCGATGAACTGGAAATTGAAGTCCAAATCGCATACCTATTGAAAAATATGATATGCGCCCAGTGTTTTGAATATGGAAATAAACGCACAGCCCACCGTATGGTCCGCCAATTCTCTGAAATCAATGGATACCACATTAACGCCTCTATTGAAGAATGGGTTCGCTTAAGCAAAAAGATCCAAAAAACAATTCCAAAGAAATTTGTTATTGACAATCCATACTTTGAATATGATAAAGAAAAGTATCTAACCACTGGCAGTGGAGGAGGATACGCTGTGAAAATTGAAGCGATACCAATGTTTTGTAGCAATGATAGCCTACAATTTTACAATCGTTATATTATCGATTGGGTAAGGGAACATCTAGAAAAAATCTAGTCAGCAAGAGCTATGGACGTGGCCAGATAATCTGGCTGAGATTCCAGTATTTTTGCCATTTTCTCATATTTTTCATCGTCATATACAACTGGCATAATACTCACCTATAACAAATATTATGATTGGGACAAGTATAAATAACTATCCTATAAGCGATAAATTCCATAACGATGGCACTCTTGAAGAGCATTGTTGTGCCTGGTTATGGGGACAAATGTATGGTCTAGCAAATTACAGTGCTGCCTTTCCCTCTCAACTCCGCTCAAAACATATATAATGAACCAGCGCATTATCTGAAGAACCTAACCGCCAATCTGGTGGGCTGGACATTCCGGGGTGATTCAATATGGAAAACATGTACGAGGTCGCAAGTTTTGTAAAAGACAGGGTCAAAAAGCATCATGAATGGTTCAACAAATCTTTGCCAATGATAGCGTCGGAGAATCTCATGTCGCCGCTGGCAAAGGAGGTCTATAACTCTGATTTCATGGACCGCTATGCTGAAGGCCACCCTGGAGAGAGATACTACCATGGCAACGTCTACGTGGATGAGGTGGAGCTCAAAAGCACCGAAATTGCACGCAAGCTCTTCAAGTGCGAGTGGGCAGATGTCCGCCCAACTTCAGCGACCGTGGCCAATCTCGGGATGCTCAAAGCTCTGGCAAAACCAGGAGACACAATCGGAACAGTAGGATTGAGTCAAGGTGCCCACATCTCCACAGCCAAGTTCGGAGCTGTTGGAATTCGCGGCCTAAAAAGAGCTGAATATCCGTTCGACCCCGAGATAATGAACATCGATGTTGATGCGACCAACAAGATGATCCGAGAGGTGCAGCCAAAGGTATGTCTGTTCGGCGAGTCGGTGTTCCTGTTCCCATCTCCAATAAAGGAGCTTTCAGAAGCTATTCAAGAGGTTGGAGCCAATGCCTGGTATGATGGAGCTCATGTATTGGGCCTCATTGCTGGCGGAGAGTTCCAAGACCCATTGCGCGAGGGTGTCATGGTGCTCACAGGTTCCACTCACAAGACCCTGCCTGGCCCCCAGCACGGTCTTGTGGTTGCCAATCCGCCAACCGAGAAGATGCGAAAGAAGCTCGATTCAGGTATATTCCCTGGTGTGGTCTCAAACCATCACCTTCACGCAATGGCGGCGCTCACTGTTGCAATGGCAGAGCACATCGAGTTCGGAGCCGCTTATGCAAAACAGGTAATTGCCAACTCTCAAGCCCTTGGCCAGGCGCTTTATGAGCGCGGATTCAAGGTGCTCGCACCTCACTTGGGCTTTACCAAGTCCCATACACTATCCATTGACGTAGAGCCCCAAGGCGGAGGCTCGGACGTTGCCCAGCTGCTTGAGGACTGCAACATCATAACCAACAAGAACCTGTTGCCCAGAGACACAAGCCCACGCAACCCAAGCGGCATCCGTGTTGGCAGCCAGGAGCTTACACGCCTTGGCATGAAAGAGGCTCAGATGGTGGAGGTCGCAGACATATACAAGATGGCCTTGATGGACAAAAAACCTATACCAGAGGTCCATGAGAGGGCCTGGGAACTGAAAAAGGACTTCAACACTGTCAAGTACTGCTACCGCTCAGGAGAAGAGCCTGCCTACAAGTTCTGGGAACGGTATACCGACTAAAATATCAATAACTAATAAACTGAAGAACTCGTAACATTGCGCCTGCCTACCCAACCCGCTTCAGCTGTAATTTATACATCTGGACAACCTCGTCGCTGGTTGTGGCCTCTTGAGCTGACTTGTCCTCTCGCCATCTTCCAGTGAACCTCGGGAACCTTACAGCCATTCCGGTCTTGTCCTTTAGTACTCCAAGGGCGCAGGTGTGGATAGGGCTCAGTGATACTTCAGCTCCAGCAACCTCCATGACGACTGAGGGCTCGAAATTGATATCGCTTGTGATGTTAGATACCACACGTTTGTCTGGCTTATCCATCACAAGAGGTGCGAACCTCTCCATCATGCTAGCAAGGGTCGCATCATCAAATCCGGTGCCCAGTTTACAGACGGTCTGGTAGGTGTCGGTCTCTGGGTCGTAGCTGGCCATAAGTAAGCCACCATACCAGCCACTGCGTCTGCCTTTTCCTCTGAAGGCTCCAACAGCCACGAGGTCCAGGGTGTCCACAAGGTCAGCCTGGTAGTCTCGCTTGTACTTGATCCATTGCCAGCCCCTGCCTCCAGCCCTGTAGGTCGAGTCCTCGGCAATTGACTTGGCCATCACTCCCTCGCCACCCTCGGATATCACCATGTCAAAGAACTCTTGGGCCTTTTCAGGCTCGTCGGTCACCAGTATCCTCCCAAGAGCAACCATGTCGCTTGTTTCGAAGTTATCCTCCAGCGTTCTTCTTCTTTCTGGAAGGGTGCTGTCGGTCATATCTTTCCCATTCAGTGCCAGGCAATCGAAGAGGTACAGCTTTACTGGTATCTCCTCAACTGCTTTTTCCAGGTCACGCTTGCGCCCACGCCTCTGTGATATCACCTGAAAAGGCAACATCTCGCCAGTGTTGGGGTCAACTGGAACGCACTCTCCCTCTACTACCGCGCTCTTTCCCTTGAAAGCCGCCAGCAGGCTGTCATGAAGCTCTGGAAACTGTTCTGTAATGTCCTCCAACTGTCTTGAGAAAAGCTTGACCAAGGAGCCACCATCATCCAGGCAGTTGCCATTCGGGCAGTCTCCATTTGGGTTACCATCATTTCCACCATCGGCAGAGCGAATATGCGCCTGAACACGCAGCCCATCGTACTTGTACTCGAACTGGCACTCTCCCAGTTTTTCCAGAATATCTGGAACAGACCCCAGGCGCTCGGCTAGCATAGGCTTAAGCGGAACTCCAAGGCTGAGCTTGATACCTTCAACACCATCCAATCCCTGGCTTGCCAGAATATATGCTACCATCCCCAGGTCGCTGGATACATTGTAGGCTCTCTCGACCACAGGCTTGTCCTCTCTGGAAACAAATGCGGCACAAAGTGCCTCCAGTATTGTCATTGTGCCAGTGCCGAGCCTGAGCTTGCCGACCACAGTTCTGATCATGTACCGGGCTTCAATCGGGCTTGCATCATGAAGCAGGTCGGCTATCAGCTGGATCTTCTTCTTCTGGGACTGCCCGCCGCTCTTTTCAGTGATTGCCAGAAAGTTGTTGAATACCCGCTCCAGGGTCAGGGCAGATGAGAATAGAGCGGTCTGCTTCTTCTTGGATATCGCCCAGGCTGCCAGCTCGCCCATGTCGCCCATATCAAGATACTTTTGCTCAAGCTCAATTTCAGGCTGGCCGGTTGTGAATGCAACAGCCTTGAGTGCCAGCTTGTCGGCCAGACCCAGTTCCAGTCCAGAAAAGTCGGGACCGATCTTGCCCTGGCTCAGGTACACAACCTTTGCCAGATCCTCCTTTGGAGTGGATATGAAGAGTTCGGCAAGGATGTCCATCATCTCAAGGCGTTTTGGAGTATTCTCCAGCCTGCTATAGGCATCCGCAATTATCGAGTAATCCATGAAATTTTACCTCACATAGAACTATCGATTAATGAGATGCAACCCACGTAGATAAAACGTTTGTAGTCCTCATTTTTCAATCATTGAAAAAAGCTTGATGGCCTGCCAACTCACTCGCTCTGGCTAACAATTCCATCCACACCGCAATGAGGGCAGGACACCTTGAGGCTGGAGTCCTGGGGAATGGCAACATCGCTGGTGCCAGAGCATCTTGGGCACTTAATGCGCCTGTGGGTCTCTGCGTAACATAGGGTCCTGCGGCCTTTTCGCTCCATTCTCACCAGGCCTGCACCTTCGAGTAGCTTGACATGGTAGTTGATAAGCTGCTTGCTCTCCCCTAGTTTGTCTCCGATCTCCTTCTGGGTCAAGCCGGGATCCTCCTTGACAGCTGCAAATATACTCTGCTGGATGCGGCTCTGGGGATCTGCGGCCTTCTCAGGTATGCTCATGGAATGAATACGCTTTGCCGAGTCTTTAGTAAGCTCGCGCTTGGTCGGATAGAACCTGAGGTACTTTCCGTCCCTGCTACCCTTGACAAAACCCTCACGTTCGAGCACCTTCAGATGGTATGTCAGGGTGCCAGCGCGCAGGTCGAGGATCTGCCGCAGGGAGCTGTAATGGATACCTGGATAGGTGGTGATACTGCCGTAGATCTTACCCCGGGTGAAGTTGTCGAATATCTCAGTGTCATTGATGCGGGTGTATAGAGGTATCCATAGCAATGCTATCATGCGGTATTTTCCAAAGTCGGTGGCGAATCCCAGCAATGCAAGGGCTCCCAGGGTGCCAAAACCAACAACAGCTCCTCCTGTCATTATGATGTCCATTGATGTGGTGGTAGCCACGTTGCCCTGAGATACTGGCAGGGCCCTAAAGGGTATGGGCACCGAGTTGGAACCAGCCTGGGTCGTGCCTCTGGCCCTGACAATTAGCAGAGCGATGTCGTCCCTATCCATGATGGCACCGTTCTCTGGTAGTGTCAGCAGCAGTGTGAACATGACACTCTGCCCTGGCTCAACGCTCTGAGAGAGAGGCAGGTGTTGTATGACTAGTCCTGCAGTGTCCATTATCTCCAGGTGAATGGTATCCTCCACCAGCTGCAGCGATCGAACATTGAGGTTGACCCTGATTTCATCTCCAGGAATTATGCTCAATAGGTCAACTGCTTCCAACGTAAGAATAAGTCGAGGAGCAAGGCTAGAGCCAACGATCAACGAGGCAAAGGCGTGGTCATTGAGCAGATGCTGGTCTGTGCCATTGATGGCAGTGATGATGGCATGGATGTCATGAGCCCCATTCCCTATTGCATTCCAGAAGATGGAAGCCACTGCACTCTCACCCACTCCTACCGATTGCTCGTCAGAGTAACCTATGCTGACCCCACCGCTATTGGGGTCTCCGTCAAAGAATTGGACCCTTGCCAGGCCTGGATTGAGGCCGTTATTGCGGATAACAGCATATATTGCAACGTCCTCGCCCTCATTTGGGGTAGAGGTCGAGAACAGTATATCGTCTGGGGTCAGATACAGGTCAAGGTCAGGTCTGTCCTCGGAAACGACCAGAGGTAGGAATCCGTGTGCGTTCTCTGGATGCATATCCTCTCCCTCCAACGAAGATACCCTTGCCCAGAAGCTGGCGGGGCCTGCCTGGCATTCCCAACGGAAAGAGAATCGCAGGGTTTCTGACGGCTCCAGCAGCTCGGTGGACTTGCCAACCAAGCTTGCCAGCTCCAAAGTATCCCCGACAACTACCTCGGCCTCTACCTGGCTGGACAGTGTCCCGGTATTGAGCACATCGAACCAGATGGTGATGTTCTCTCCCACCGTGGGTGTTGGGTTTGAAACATTGATGGACATGACCGACAGGTCGAAATAGTCCAGGACCTCCAGGATGATGGCCTGCGATGAAATAATACCAGTCCAATCCACTGGATAAGTTGTATTGATCGTCCTTGTATGGTATCTAGCGTTGATGGAGAAGTCCCCAGAGTAGTATCGTCCTGAAGCATCTGTGAATGGGTCGCCATCCTGGAACCTGATATCCCACAGGGAGGCCTGAGCCACGATCGACCCTCCAGACAAGGATTGTACAGGAATTGACCCGGGCTGACTTGGGGATGGCTTCTGCAAAGCATCTGGAGCTAAGGCCCACATGCCTGTGAATATTGCTCCATCGTCCCTTTCAACAACCAGCTCCAGACTCTGGTCTGTCAGGTTCAGTAGGTCCATTGGGACTGAAGCAGTGTTCGTAAGGTTGACATTGATGATGGTTTCCTCGCCAGGGTCAATAATATCTTTTGAAAGTGAAAGGTCCAACAACAATGAGGTTGCCGGGTCCTCTGACACCTTGAACTGTACCACATCGGAGCTAAGGGTACTGCACCAGTCAGCATCAATGCCACAAGAGGTGTAGTGAAGCCTGGCAGAGTAGGTTCCAGGTATGGACCGGTCTGGAAGGTAGCTAATGCCATCTGCAAAAACAGCCAATGCCTGCAAATCAATGCTGCTGGCATCAAAGGTTGCGAGTTGTTCCTCTCCAACATCCAGAAGAACAGTTGCAGATCGGTAGTCAGGCAGACCCTCACCTAATGCAGCTACCGAGCCATTAGGAAGAACTAGCTCCAGGATCACTGAGCTGGCTCCTGGCGGAAGAGATGCCAGTTTGATGGGAGCGTCGTGAAGATTGTGAAGGCCGATATCGAATGTGATGTTCACACCCTGAACAAAGAGGTTCTTGGTCGGTGCAAGCGTTAGTGTGGCTGGAGCTGATAAGAAACCATTGGGGGCTCCAGGTGTCGGAATCGGATCGATATATGAGAAAGCATCCTGATACAGCAGGTCATATCTGGCAATGCTCATCCCTGCAGATATGGGAACACGCTCCAGAGAGTTCCAGGACTCTCCAACCCAGTCCAAAGCACCCCAGACCAGAACATCCAGCTCAAGAAGCGAGCCATCACCGAGGGCAAGGCCATCCTGCTCTGTAAGGGTCAGGCCAGTCTCCAGCGAGCTGATGCCATGCAGGTCAAGCATCCTGGTCGAGTTCTGCGAAAGGACAAGATAAGAACCGGGTGCCATCAGAGTTCCAGCAGGCAGAAGATAGGTTTCCAGCTCATCCCAATTTGTTAGTCGCAAGTTCCCTACATCAACAATCTCGTCGCTGGGGTTGAAAAGCTCCACCCAGGAAGTGCCGACCAACGGATCCATCGGCACTGGCATGACCTCGTTGATGCGCACACCATCCACAGCAGGCTCCGCAGCTTGAATTGAAACTGGCACAAGGGCAAGCCCTAGCAGAAGAACAAGCAAAAGGGGTAGCATTCCCCTGTAAGAGGGCGCGGGAGAGTGATTCATTTGACTTCCCTACAACGCCTATTGAGGAATCCCTTATATATATTGTATTGAACAGTTCTTTTACTGTTTATGCAGATATTTCAAATAAATCTCAATGACTTTCGCCCCTTCGAAAACCTTTAATCTGGCCAAACCATTCCGAAGTGTGAGGAATAAGCCATGCTGTTCCAGAACAAATACGACCTTCCAGACGAGCTGTATTACCAGGCCGAGCACACCTACGCCAGAGTCGAGGGCGACATTGTGGTGATTGGAGCTTCAGACTACGCAGCCAAGCTGGCTGGCACGATCAAGCTCGTTACCACATATGATATTGATGAAGAGATCTTTCAGAACAAGCCGTTTGGCAAATTAAGCTCTGGAAAGTGGAATGGAGCAATGCGCTCCCCTATCAGCGGCGTTATTGTGGAGATCAATGAGGAGGCAGATGACGATCCTAGACTGATAAACCAGGACCCATACGGAGAGGGCTGGATAATCAAGGTGAGGCCAAGCGACCTGCAGAACGACCTTGCCAGGCTACAGAAGGGGGGAACTCCAGAGTTTCTCAAGTTCATGGAAAAGGATTTTGCAGACAAGTCAGCCCAGGGCCTTATCAAGGACTGAGACCATAGATACAGAGAAACTTCAATCCATCGCGTAATCACAACCCAACTGGACAACTATAATAAAATGAGGCTTCCCATGACACTCAATCTGATCAAGGCCGGCGCGCTACCATTTCCTGACTCGCAGCTTTCATACCACGCAATGGCCCGGCTTGGCATCCAGGGCCTGCTTCTGCACAGCACCAGTGACCGATTTCTCTGCCTGGGTAGCGCCAATGACCCCAAAGATGAGCTGGACCTGGAATTCTGCAAGGCCAATGACATCAACATCTTCCGAAGGGATATCGGTGGCGGGACCGTTCTTTTGGCCCCTGGCCAACTGTTCTACACGATCGTGCTTGATAGGTCACACCCTCTGATGCCTAGAGGTCAATATGCGATATTCAGGAAGTTCCTGGAGCCCGTTGTTGAAGCACTATCAAGCCTGGGGGTCAATGCATACATTCGCCCTACAAGCGACATCGTTGTCAACGGCAGAAAGCTTGGCGGTAATGGTGGTGGAGAGATCGGTGAGTGTGTAGTAGTTGCAGGAGGCATCTTGCTGGAGTTGGATATAGAGCTGCTCTCAAAGTGCATCCAGTCACCGAACGAGCAGTTCAGACTCGCCCTTCTGGAGGGCATGAGGAACGGAGTTACGACCTTTTCGAGCTTGCCTGAAGATAAACCGACCATGATGGAGCTGGAGGATACGCTGGCCAAAAGCTTCCAGAAATTGATGGGACCGATGACTGAAATGAAGCTACAGGGAGCCATCACTGAACGCATGGCCGAGCTAGCACCTCATTATCTGGCTCAGGAAACCATGTTCAGAAAAGGAATGAAAGTAAATGGCAGGGTGGTAAAGATCAGAGAGGGGCATCACATGATCAAAAGAGAGCTGCCTATGATATTGACCAATACTACTTCCATCACTCAACTTGGTGTCCAGTTCGAATGGAAGGATGGCAGGCTTACAGGTGTTGTTTTCGATTCACCTGAACTTCAAAAACACTCTGCTCCATTGAACGGGTTGATAATGGAGAGGATACAAATAACAGATGCCTGTAGAAAATTGCTTACAGGAGTCAAACTTATGAACAAGCCATCCATCGATGCTGAAGTTGAACTTCCGCTTGCCAGTGCTTTTGCAGATGTATTCATACTGGGGTTGGAAACATGAATGTGGGTGAAAGCATGAATATGATAAAGATCGGCGATATCGAGCTATTGCTTGACAGGTATTACTTCACACAGGAGCGCTCCCATATCTGGCTCATGAAGGGCGAGAACCAGGATGGATTGTTCAAGATGGGGTTCAGCCCATTCCTGACCCGGATCGCAGGATTCCTAAGCTACATAACAATTGATGCCGGCACATTGACCCAGGGTGCGGGGATGGGGCAGTATGAGAGCGCAAAGTTCGTTAACCGCTTCTTCGCCCCTATCAGTGGCAGGGTTATCCAGACCAACAACGTGGTTCTTGAGGACCCGCGCCTTGTGAATACTGACCCCTACGGTGCTTGGCTGGTGGCAATCGAGCCCAGCAACCTTCAGCAGGAAATTGAGAGTGAGTTCATACTGACCGATGCAGCCGACATAGAGGCATGGGCCCAGGGCGAGATGAAGCTTCTGGAGGAGCAGGATTGAAGTTAGGTGTCAGGGAGGACGCTTATCGAGCCTGGATGATGGATGTTGAGGCCATTGGAAGGAGATAGAAATATGAAGCAAAGCCCCGAATACGTCCAGACCAGCACTGCGGCAGCCATGACGCTTGGTTTCCTGCCTGGGCAGTTCTTCAGAGGCGCGAAGCTCGGATGCATCAACCTCCTAGTCACCTATTCGGACGGCTGCAGGGCGAGATGCTCATACTGTGGGCTCAGCTCCTCACGCAATGTTGCTGACGATGACAGGACATTCATCCGAGTGGACTGGCCAGTACTCAAGGTGAATGACATCATAACTCAATACAATGAGCTTGGCCAGAGAGAAAAGAATCCAATAGCCCATGTCCAACGAGTATGCGTCTCAATGATAACCCACCCCAACGCCCTTGATGACATGAACACCATCATATCCAGATTCGCCAGCCAGACCGACCTACTGATCTCAGCCCTAATCGGCCCCACAATGATTCGCTCAGAGCAAGCCATGGCAACCATAAAAGAAGCTGGCGCCGACACCATCGGCATCGCCATTGACTGCGCCACCCCCAAAATTTTCGACAAGCACAGAGGCAGAGGAGTCAAAGGTCCGCACACATGGGAGCATTACTGGCGCGTGCTCGAATGGAGCCTGGCAGTATTTGGTTCCGACAACGTCACCATCCACATGGTCGTTGGCCTAGGAGAGACAGAACAGCAATTCCTAACAACCGTCCAGAAAGCCCACGACCTAGGCGCTCCTAGCCATCTCTTCTCCTTCTATCCTGAGTGCGGCTCCTCACTGGCGGGGCTTAAGCAACCCGAATATGGCACTTACCGGAGGCTCCAGCTTGGGACCTGGCTTATCAACTATAAAGAAAAAAGAATTGATTCTTTTACCTTCAACGACCAAGGCCAGCTTATCGATTTCAACATGGATATCAAGCCCCTCATTGCGGATGGCAGGCCTTTTATGACATCGGGATGCCCAGGCCGAGACGGAGGGGTGGCTTGCAACAGACCGTTTGGCAATGAGCGACCTGGGCGGCCGTTACGGAACTATCCGTTTACGCTAGATGAGGGAGATAAGGCGGATATAGGGGAGCAGATTTGGGAGCATAATTGAAATAATCGGAAGCCATACCCTAGATAAGGAAGAAATAAATAGGTGCTACCAATGCCACCACGCTCACTTAAAACCGAAATATCTCCCACTGTATTCCGCTGGCTTAGGGAAAGTGCTGGATGGAGCATTGAAGAAGTAGCAAAGAGGCTGAAAACCAGCGATATTGTGATTGAAGCCATAGAGAATGGAAAGCGTAATCCATCTCTGCATCAGCTTAAGGAGCTGTCCAATGCTTACAAACGCCCGCTAGCTGCCTTCTTCCTTGCTGAGCCTGTGAAAGAGGCTCCAATGCCAAAGGACTATCGTATGTTGCCAGACAAAGTGGATGTGTTTGATAAGAAGACAATTTACACAATAAGAATTGCTAGGAGCCTTCAGGAGATTGGCGGCGAGCTATCAGGGAACATTAACTATGCTACAAAAACCTCCCTTTCTAAAGCTAGTATAGGTGAGGCTCCAGGGGAGTTAGCAGCAAGATACCGGGAAATGTTCCGGCTGACCGAGAAGAAGCAAAAGAAGTTCAAAACTCCCTATGAGCTTTTCAATTATCTGCGGAATTTGTTTGAGGATCTAAATATCTTAGTGTTCCAGTTTTCCATGCCAGTGGAAGATGCAAGGGGTTTTGCTCTCACAGACAGGGCACCTAACGTAATAGTGATAAACACCAAGGACGGCATAGAAGCCAGATTATTCTCTTTGATGCATGAGTTTGGTCATATATTACTGGGTGAGACCGTTATCGACATCCCCAACATCCAGATAGAATCACAAAGTAAGGTGGAGCAGTGGTGTAATACGTTCTCTTCAGAGTTTCTGCTCCCTTCAACCCTGGCAAAAGAAATATTCCACTCGAAAGAAGATATTCTGACTGAAACGAAAACCCTGGGCTTGCTTTCTAGACGATACAAGGTCAGCAAAGCTATGCTCCTCTACAACATGCATAAGCTCGACTTCATTACATCGGCTCAATACAAAAAAACACTAGAGCGCTACAAGCCTCCTGAACCAGGAGGAAAAGAAAAGGAAAGAGCTGAGAAGCAGGGAGGGGGGATCCCGCAAGATAAAAAATGCTTGTCCAGAGTGGGTAATAAATTTGTCTCGCTTGTTGCAAACAACTATGATCGCAACTACATCACCTATACTGATGCTCTGAATTATCTATCCATCAAATCAAAGAACTTCGATAAAGTCCTAGCGCAGGCGAGAAAATGATCAGAATCATCTATATTATCGACACATCCTCGCTAATCGCATTGAATCGTCATAACCCAAGGGATGTCTATCCTGGTGTATGGCAAGAAATGGGAACATTGATCGATTCAAAAAGACTATTTGCCCCTAGAGAAGTATTCGAAGAGAGTAGCAGGCTGGATGATTCTTTAGCTGAATGGACAAAAACCCAGATGAAAATGTTCATAGAGCCAACCCTCAAACAGATTGAGATAGTAAAAGAAATATTGAGAAAATACCCGAGCATAATCAAATTAGATAAGAGATATGCGGCTGACCCTTGGGTTATTGCATTGGCTATTGAAATGATAAAAAGCCCCCAGAAGGCCTTAGTTGAAGTAAAACGCATTGTTGTAACTGAGGAAAAACTACGAGGCGAGAGAATAAGAATACCGTTTATTTGCCAGGAATATATGGTAGATGCAATTGATATCATTGAGATGTTTAGAATGGAAGGGTGGAAGTTCTAATGATAAAGCACTTTCAGATTGAAGCAGAGGATGAAAAGAGAATTCCGCACAAAAAGAAAGGTGCGGCGGATGTGTTTTTGGAAGTATCCAAATTGGGCAAAAGCACAGGCGAGATATCCATGAAAGACATCAAGAAAGAATTGGATGAACGATACAAGTAGGCCTTAGGCTGTTCTTGCGTATCAACCCGAACTTAGCCTCTTTAATGAGCTATAAATCGGGAGGGCGAAAATAGATGGCCAGGCAGATCAACCCAGCCATCCACTATTGTTTCACGCTCTAGCTTAGTATTATTTCACGCTCTGCGCCTAGATCACATTCAGCTCTTTGCCGATGCTCTCGAAAGCAGCCAGTGTCTCGTCCAAGTCTTCTCTTGTGAGGCCAGCGTTCATCATGGTCCTGATACGGGACTTGTCCTTTGCTACCATTGGGAACACAATGGGGAGGGCGAAAACGCCTTCCTCGAATAGTCTGTCGCTGAACTTCTTTGCAACACTGCTCTCTCCGAGCATGACCGGGATGATGGGTGTGACAGTGAAGCCAGTGTCGAATCCCAGGGAGTCCAGCTCAGCTTTGAAGTATTTGGTATTCTTCCAGAGGTTCTCTACATGGTGGGGCTCTGTCTCAAGGACATCCAGGGATGCGATGCAGGCAGCTACGGTTGCAGGTGGTGCGCTGCCACTGAGAAGGTAGGTGCGTGTCTTGTTGTATGCGAAGTTGCGAAGATCCTCGCTTCCAGCTGCCAGACCGCCAACTACTCCGAAGGCCTTTGAGAACGTGCCCATCTCAACGTCAATCTGCTTCTCGATCCCGAAATGTGCTCCGATACCTCGTCCATCTGGGCCCACAACACCCTCGCCGTGAGCATCGTCAACATAGGTCATTGCGCCATACTCCTGAGCGATCTTGCATATCTGGTCCATGGGTGCCATATCGCCATCCATGCTGAAAACTCCGTCTGAAATGATAAGAATGCGCCTGGCCCCATCCTTGTCTATCTGCTTCAGGGCCTTTTCCATCTCGCCCATGTCGCAGTGGTCGTAGATGTAGCGCTTGGCCTTGGTAAGCCTGACACCATCGATGATGCTGCCGTGATTGAGTGAATCAGTAAGTATTGCATCCTCTTTTCCAACAAGCTGTGGAATAAGACCTGCGTTGGTTGCAAAACCGGTCTGGAAGTATACAGCGGCCTCGCGGTTCTTGAAGCTGGCGATCTTCTTCTCAAGCTCGTCATGAAGATCCATGTTCCCAGCAATGGCACGTACCGAGCCAGAGCCTGCACCGTGGGACTTGGCTGCATCAACAGCGGCAGCTATCATCTTGGGGTGGTTGCTCAGGTTCAGATAGTTGTTGGAGCAGAGCATTATCACATCTTTGCCAGCAACCCGACAGCGCGGTGTGGATGGCCCTTCCAGTGTCCTTAACTTCCAATCGAAATCGTTCTTCACCAGATCCTGATACTCCTCTTTGAGGAATGATTTTGAGTCTCTAACCATGTTTTTCCCTCCGTGCGGCCTCCGGTAAATGAGCCCTAATGACCAAAGTTTCCCGTACTGGCCGAATTCATGTCAAATGCTCATGTGAGCGAGTTTGGGTATGCCCATCCTTTATATTAGGATTTCCATCTTAACTCTCTTTGAGAACAATTCGATAACAAGTCCAACTCATTCCTCTTTGTCATCATCTGGCTTGAGCGGCCAGTCCCCTATCTTGGCTGAGACCTCACACCGGGGGCATTTGATCTTCTCTGCAAGTGGGTTATGGCATAGCTCGCACTCGCGGTTCCCGTATGTGTTAAGATGGCGACAATGCGCACAAGGCAGGAGATGGATCTCGGAAACCGGGCACCATCCGAATTTCTGAACCTTTCCGCACTTCTTGCACATCCTGGTCTCAAATTCGATGGCTGAGCCGCAAGCCGGGCATTTGTTCTTCTCTCCTCCGCCTATCCTCTTGATAACTGCGGTTTTGGACAACACAGATGGGATGCCCCGTTTTACTTCCTTTGGCACATCCCAATTCAGGCGCCTGTCAGGAAGCCAAAGCATCCAGAGGTAGCATAGGATCAGCAACACCTCGAACAACAGGTAGGGAATGAGATAGAAACCAGTTGCCCAAAAGTACCAGCTAATGGTCGAAAAAGCTGTAATGATCATGAAAATGCTGCCTGATATGCTCCAGAGCCCCAGAGGGATGTATCTCCCACCGATGTCAGCATCACGAACCTGCTTGACCTGGGCGATCACTATCAGCATGACTATTATGGCTCCGAATCCCAAAAATACACCAAAGAGCACGATCACTGGGAATCCAAATATGAGAAGAATATCTCTAAATACAATGATACATAGCATTCCAAGGAAGGACAGCAGGTAAGCACAGATAAGTCCCAAAGCTGTGCGCCATACATTGGGGAATGCAACAATGGACATGAAGAAACCGGCTCCTGCCAGTGCCGCCCATGCGACTGTGAATGTAACACCTGGCTGGGTTCCAAGACCCAAAGAAGCCATCAGCAGGATGAATGCCAGGAAGGCATACTGGTCGTTCCTGTGGGCCAGCATTGCTTTTATGTTGTCGCTCTGGCTTTCCTTGCTCATCCACCACGGCCTAAGACCCTAAAATGGATAAACATTTCGGTTTTCTGGACAACTTGGTTTCATGCTTGCTGTTTTTTTGAAGAAGATATTGGAAGGAACAATGGCAGGAAAGGATGGCAAGAGATGCTGGAAGAGGTGATGGTGGAGTATAATTATGACAGGAAAAGAGGGCAAGAGATACTGGAGAGAGAATGGCGGAGCATAATTCGACTGGAGTTATGTTGCCAAAAGGCATAAAACCAACGAAAGCTTAAAAAACCCACAGTGGCCTTCCCACAATCCAGCCTGGCCGAGATAGGGTAGCCTGGTTATCCTATGGGACTGTGGTGGTCGATTCCACCGTGAAGCGGTCACGGATATCCCTCGACCCGGGTTCAAATCCCGGTCTCGGCCCTTTTTTTAAACCTACAGCATAGAAAAAAGGGACGAAAAACGCTAGCGAGCAAAGCGAGATGGCGAAGAATCGGCCCCATTTTCTATTAAGGTTGCCCAGAGAAAATGGGGACTGTAGGCGCAACACGAATGAAGTGAGTGTGCGGCGTCTCGGCCCTCTTTTTTTTCAGGATTCGTTTGCTTTCAAGCTCATTTCAAGACCGCTTATTTTCAAGCATCAATCCTGACCATCTCTATCGTTATCCAATACGAT
>JAUVCJ010000148.1 GCA_030595765.1 Thermoplasmatota archaeon
TCAACAGGAGTGAAGGTGAACGTAGGCTCCTCAGCAGGGAGGTCGTCAGCATAGGTGAACTCGGCTTGAGGGGTTTGAGCACCGGTATTATACGAGTCGGCTTCTTCGTCCATCTCGAAATTCTCGTAGTCGTGTCCGCCGCCTCTGACTGCCATGATTATGACCAGTATGATGATGATCGCGATCGCGGCTATGATGTAGTTCATGTACTTGTCCACCACAGATTCTACCACCACTACCTCCTCTACCAGTGCTGTCACTGTAAGGACTATCTGATCCACATCGCCATTTCCTTCGACATTGATCTCGGATCGAACTGTTATCGATAGCGCAGAGCCGTTCTTAACGTCAGCTGGCGGGGAAACGGTCACCTTGAACTTTGTTGATTCCTCGCCATTTTCGATAAATAACGGGGTTGGGCCTGCATTTACTGTCCATCCAGTGGCTGCAAACGCAACTGTCATGTTCACGTCCGCTCCTACAGTGCTGTTGTTGAACACTACCACGATGAACTCCACGCTTTCACCCAGCTGGACCGTCTTGCGATTCTCCTCTGTGGAAAGCATGATCTCCCAGAAATCCAACTCGCCACCGGTAATGGTGTAAGTCCTACCAGGGCTGGAGCGGGTCATGCCATAATCGAGGGCGTCGCTTAGGTCGCGCTCCTCGTTGTCAGGGTGAGTTTCTGCATTCCAGACAGCGACCCAGGGATTCTCTATCTTGGTATTACGTCCCTCAGACCCGTCCTCGACCTCAATGTCTTCTTTGTTTATCTCGAACTCAATGACATCATCTTCATAATCATAGGTGCCAGTGACAGTTGCACCGGACACTGAATCCTCGCTCTCGATGTTGTTACCTGTCGCGTATTTGACGGTCTTGAGTGACCAGCTCCAGGAGTATGTTCCTAGAACTGCTCCGGCTAAGGTGGCTCTGGCATAGGGAATCTCCACTGAAACAGCATAATTGTTCCCATCAACATCAAAATAAACCTCATATTCGATGGGTGTCGTATCCTGCTGGCCAAGGCCTTCTAGGAAGCTGATCGGTGGGCCAACGACCCTAAGACGAATACCCAAGGTCTGGTTGCCTTCATCGCCAAACCAGGCCGAATCTATGTCCTTAAAGTCCTCAGGAGCGTCTCCGCTTCCAGTGTCGTCCGTAACCTCTGGGTCATCAATGTCTCCGCCTAGGACAGGAGCGGACAACGACACCAGCATCAACAGTATCATCAGGAGGGATAGGCCTCGTGAGAGCTTCATCTTGGGCACCACAGCGCAAACCATCAAGGTCGCATATATAACTTTCGTAGAAGCCAGGAAATTACCCACATAATTGCTGGGAGCACTCTGGAGCCGAGCAACATTTATATCCCATCTCCAATATCTTTGGTGTAGAACTTAATAGGACAGGGAAGTGCCATGGCCGGAACGGTCACAACATCCAAGGAAATCAATCAGGCTCTTAGAGACAGTCTGGAGAGTAGCCCCACCGTCAAGATCGGCGGGCTTTCAGGCCATAGCAACATCGCTGTTGCCCTCTCGAATTCCAATGCCATGGTTACGATTGAGGGCGATGCTGGGGATTATTTTGGTGCATTCAACAACGGCCCCAAGCTGGTTGTAAAGGGAAACGTGGGCAAGTACGCCGGGGATAGCATGGCCTCTGGGAATATCGAGATCAACGGCATTTCCCAAGAAGGCGCTGGAACTCACATGGAAGGTGGGGAGCTACTTATCTTGGGTCGAGCCGGAAGTCACCTGGGTAACATGATGAGAGGCGGCACCATCCTTGTTAACGAGGACTGTGGAATAGGTGCTGGCACCCGGATGATGGGCGGCGACATCTTCATAACCGGGGATACCGACGATGACGTGGGAGCCCTGATGACAGGCGGCAACATATACGTTGGTGGCAGGATTGGCAGAATAGGAAGGAACGCCCGCCAGCAACGACTGGACAAGGATGACAAGCGGAAGATCATCACCATACTAAAGAGCCATGGAATGCGCGGCGAGTTCAAGTTCAAAAAGATTACTTCCAAAGGAGGCTTCTAGATGCCAGGAGAGGTCAGGATAACCGCTGGAAAGGAGGAGGCAAAGCCTACAAGCTCCACAGAGGTACTGGACAAACAGGAAGCGTATCCCCCGATTGCAACAAAGAGCGTGACAGAACCCCCAAAACCGGCCGATGATGAGGGATTCATCTCACTGACTAATTCATGCCTGGATCAGATATCATACGTCCCGGTCCAGTTCCCAAAGTTTAGAATCGATAGCAGGGAGGAGGATATCAACACCGAGATCGTTCTAGGCGAGGGTAGAGATGTGTTGCACCCCTTGCCCCTAGCTAGCGGCATGTACCTTTCTGGCCTGCCGATATCCCCGTTTAACCCCGCGATCAGGAAGGCCATGCTTATTGGAGCCCTTGAAGGAGATATCCCGATCTTTTCTGGACCAGAAGGGATGTTGCCTGATGAGGTCGAGCTCATATCAAAGGCCAGAGGTAAATGGGTGCTCCAATGGAGCCCGTTGCGCCATCTCTTCGAAACTGACCTGCTTGAAAAGGCTGACGGAGTATGCATTGACCTGAACCTGGAGAGGGGGCTTTCCCGGCACCTACAAAAGGTCGGTTTCTGTAAGGAGGTCCTTGATGCAGCGGGCCTATCAAACAGCAGTGACGTTCCAATGATAGACAGGCACATGGATCTGCTTGAGAAGGAGAATCTTACCCACCATGTTGAATTGCTTCGGGAGCTTACTGGGCACAAGGTGCCGATCATGGTTGGTATAGGGCCATCAAACCTGTACAAGACGGTTGAGATGGCCATCGATGCAGATGCAGATGCGATCCTTCTTTCTCAAGACATGTTCTCACACTCGACCCTGCCCCTTGTCTCGCTCTTTCCCCAGGTCATTCGAGCCTTCAGAGATAACGACGGAGTTCAGAAAGGTGTCAAACTGCTGGTGAATGGGGATTTCTTCAGCGCCAGCGATGTTGTCAAGGGAATATGCCTAGGCGCCGATGCTGTTGGCCTCTCTGCACTAGCTCTTCGCTCCATGGGTTGTAGGTTCTGCCCAAATTGCACCCCTCAGGGATGCAAGCACGGCCTTCTTCGAAACAGCCAGTCAACACCAGAAGACCCGGGCATTCTGGGTAAGGGACTAGGAAAAGAGCTTAATGCACTGAAAGAGAGCCTGCTTGTCGAGCTTGGATTGCTTGGAAGCGACGACATTGCTACACTTGAGCCAATTAACCTTCGGGCCCTGACCTACGATGTTGCGGCCATGACAGGCCTCAGGCTGGCTGGATACGATAAACCTCTAGCAATGTGGCTTCATTGAAAATGCTTCATCTCTATGATACTGGCATCAACGGTTCAATGGTTATCAAACTAGCCTTTGATAGTTAAAAATTATCCCACTGGGCATCAATAGTTCAGAGGGTTGGTCTTCATGAACTCCCGCATGAACGATGTTGCGTAATTTCCCTTTTCAAGCGAAAAGCACATCCTTACTGTATCGTCATCGTGCTGGATGTCCAGATCCATCACAGGCCCAAGAAGGGGTCTTCGCCTGCCGCGAGAGGTCAGAGCTGGCACCTCGGGTATCACGAACTGGTTGGCTTTCACACCTTCTTCCTCGATTATCTTGGCCTCGATCTCTCCCTGGATCCCACCTGCCAGTTCAGATTCCAATCCAAAAAGCACACCGCTTATGAATGCCTTCCTCTTGCCAACCATCTGGCTGATCTTTGGGATGTTAATGGAAGTGACCTGCATGTACTTGAGCTGGTTTGGAAGCCCGTTCTCATCAGGCAGCAGGAATACATCTCCTTCCAGAGGTTCTGAAAGAGACAACCCCATCTCCATCCTCTTGCTCACAACCCTGTTGAACATGTAGGACTGATAGGCATGGATGAACATTGACAGCAGGTTCATAGGAAGGGTTCGGAGTGCCCCTAGCCAGTCATCAGGCTTTTTTGCCATGCGCTGGATCATCCTTCTCTCGAACATCAATTCTCCAGGGTAGGTGTCCTTTGCCCTGTCAAAGTCCTGGGTACGCTGAAGTATGGATCTCGCTTTCAGAATGTGTGGAAGCTCTCCGGCAATGGGATTGGCAACATAGGTCATCACAGCTTCCTCGAACTCTCCCCTTACCATGTGCCGCCCTACAATATGGGTTACTGGCCGCATCACACCAAAACGCTGCATTCCAAAGTAATTCGGAAATCCGCCTGCCTCTTCCAGCTGGGCTCTTGTGGCGCTGACCCGCTTCTCCATCTCTTTTGTTGATTCTCTTATGTCCCTGACAATCAGGTCAAAGCTGTTGCCTAAAAGGTTACCCATCTCCAGCCTTGTATCAGTAGTATAGGTATTATCGATCTCAACTCGTTCCAGGTCAAGTTCCATGACAGACTCTCTGGGCGCTCGAAAACATAGAAGCTGGGTGGTAACGGCTCGCTTGTCCTTTGTGCCAGCAAAAGTTATGTCATAGGGTGGGATCCCAAGGCGCCTGGATAGGACCATCATCAAACGATTGGTCTCCCAGTTCCTTGCTGTTACCCTGGCGATCGTGTATTCTCCGTCCTCAATACTAGGAGGCAAGAGCGACCTTTCCTCCACTCCGAAATCTTCGGCGAACTTCCTGAGTCTGCCGCCGATGCCAGGCGTGTCTGTGAGATATCGTTCCAGCCCTGCTGCCATTTCCGGGTTCATTGCGCTCCATCTTCCGATTCCTCCAATGTTGGAGGGGATTAAAGGGTTTTGGCTCAAAAATGGAAAAAATACAGCAAAACATACGCAAAGTACAATTACTACCTCTGAATTCGAGGATTTGGCTCTGGATACGCCAGGGTCTACCAGATGAAGCCCACGCCCATGGTGGGGTGATGGCAAGAAATGCAGAGGCTGAAAGAATGAATATCTATGTAGGAAACCTATCCTTCGATGCGTCCGAAGACGACGTCAAGAAGGAATTTGAAGAATTTGGACAAGTTGAATCAGTGAAGATCATTACCGACCGGTACTCCGGAAGGTCAAGGGGCTTCGGATTCGTAGAAATGACCAGCGATGATGAGGCAAAAGCTGCTATCTCCGGTCTTGATGGCAAGACCGCTGGCGGTCGCCCCTGGAAAGTAAATGAGGCACGCCCACGCATGGAAGGCGGCGGTGGCGGCGGCGGCGGTGGCGGTGGCGGAAGACGCGACTGGTAAAAACCACGCCCCAACGCAGACTGGAGAGGGCTTAGACAGCGATAATTCTCCTGAAAATTCATCGGGAATTATTGGTAAACGAGCCAAGTCCAAAAGAGCACGGGTATTCATTGCGATTTCCATCGCTTTGTGCCTGGCCTCCCTTATCTATGCTGGAACTTTCCTCATAGATGAGGGGGAAATCCTTTCCCATGATCCCTTTTTTGATACCTCAACAGCAAGCTTCCAGCTTGCAAATGGCTCTTACGCCAACTTCACAGTCGAACGCGCAGATTCTGCAGATGAGCGCTCCCTTGGTCTTATGCACCGCAACGCCTTATTAATTGACAGAGGAATGCAATTTATCTACCCCGAACCCACAGAGCTGACGTTCTGGATGAAGAACACTCTCATTCCGCTGGACATCATATTCATAGCCCAGAATGGAACTGTGATGAACATAGAAGAGGCTGCTCCCGAACCTGATGTGGCCGACAATGACCTGGCAAAATACTTCAGCCTTGGCCCAGTAAAATGGGTTGTTGAGATCAATCAAGGCCTAAGCGCGCAATACGGAATAGTACCAGGAACCTCGGTATCTTTCCCAGAGTAGTAGATAATGAACCTTGCCCATCCCCCATTTGGGTTCTACTTATTTGAGGTTTTACTCATTTGAGCTATCGCAATTTAAGCTTTCACTTATTCCCACCATCATGACCAGCCTTCTCCAGATACCTTCTTAGCTCCAGAATGAACTGGTCTCTCTCGTCTGGGCTGATGATGTACTTCTTTCTGGTCATTATCCTGACGAAATTGGAGTTCTTGGCATACATGATAAAAGACCCTTCTTGCTTGTTGTAAAATGAGCCAGAGAATGAGAATATTCCGGAATTGGCAAATTTCTTGGCAGTCCTGGAGAGCCTGAACTCGACCTCATCCACAGCCTCGATCTCCTCAACAGGGATGAAAAGCGCTTTTGCTGGTCTGGATATGGTCACACCCAACTGGGACACCTTGTATCCACTAGGAGAGTATGCCCATGAGCCCAGGAAGATCACAACGAATGTCACATTGCATA
>JAUVCJ010000166.1 GCA_030595765.1 Thermoplasmatota archaeon
GTGCCATTGGCATCGGGAACTGCAGACCTTATCCATTCCATCCAGTACCCATTGACCAATAAGACCCCATGGGTAATGGACACAGAACATCCTACTGGAATGCTCCATTGGTTCAACTATTCAATGTTCAGCCAGCCCAAGTGGACATCTAAGGTGGAGAAAATTATAAACTCTCCTCATTGCAAAAAGATCATGCCAATGACAGATGCAGCAAGAGAGTCAACACTAGCAGCCTTCAAACTCAATGATCCAGGAAAGCTACGCACGATTTACCCGGCTGTACACCCACAGCCTCCAGCTCAGAAAAAGGAGGGGAGCAGCATCAACCTCCTGTTCGTCGGAAGAATGTTCAGTCAAAAAGGAGCGGAGGAGTTGCTAGAGGCTCACGACCAGCTAAAGAAAAAGTTTGATGTTAAATTGACCATGGTCACAGAAGCTCCTGATGACGTGCGGAAAAAATACGCAAATGACCCTACTGTTGAGCTTCCAGGCAGTGAATATGGAGAGAAGCTGAATAACAGGTTCAGAGAGGCTGACGTGTTCGTGATGCCAACCTATGTGGACACCTTTGGATCGGTTTACATCGAGGCGTATTCCCATGGCATCCCTGCGGTGGGAACCGATCAGTATGGCCAGGCCGAGATAATCAGGGATGGTAAGACCGGATACCATGTTCATTCACCCATACATCTACACATGCCAGGGGGATCATTGAAGCGATGGAGTTCCTGGGAGCATTTTCAGGAGGAGCTCAAGAAGGTCGACAAGACCATGGTGACAAAGGGGTTGGTTGAGAAGCTTACCAATCTCATTGAGGATGGCAGGCTGCGCCGAAGCATGGGTGCAAATGCGTTTGCCGAGGTTGAGTCTGGCAGGTTCTCTATCACGACAAGAAACAAAGCTATACGAGAAGTGTACGAGGAGGCCATGCACAGCTAGGCCATCTGAAGGTACACCCTCAGGTTTATTTACCCATAGCAAATTATAACTCATCAATGGCTGCAATGGATATTTTGTATGAATACAGTGTGCCCATAGGCATAGCTCTGCTTATGGTCGGCTTGATCCTAGCCTATTGGGGCCTTAAGACCTGGAGGTTCATCCTTCCAATAATAGGAGGGATGATCGGTTTCTACCTTGGTCTGTTCATCTCCAGCTTGATGGGTCTTACTGGGTTTACCCCCTACATCGTTGGAGCTGTGTGTGCTGCTATATGTTCGAGCCTTTTTGGTTTGCTTGCCAATTTTGCACTCAGCGCAGCACTGGCAGCCATAGTTGCATATGGAGTGTTCTCAGCCAGTGGTGGTATATGGATAGCAGGCTCCATTGCTGGAGCCCTGATGTTCTTCGTCTTCTATAGTAAGGCTGACGAGTTGGTGGAGCTGATAACCTCGGCAATCGGTGGAGGCATGGCTGCGCTTGGGGCATATCTGATGTACTACCATCAAGAATACATGGTTTACGTTGCACCAGTGCTGGGATTGGGATTATTCATATCAGGCCTGGTCTATCAGTATCGGGACATAAGCCATGGTGGGAACGCAACACCCAGAGCCCGAAAGAAACGAACCCAGCCAATGAGCGCCAAGAAGAAACCCTCTGGCGGCCATCTCCAGCCCAGCAATAATAGACCTAAGCCGCCTATGTGAGCTTCAATGTGAGCCTCATGTTGAACAGCATCAACTAATCATTGGATTAACGAGATTGTGTACTAGCTATGAACAGATACAGAAAAAAAGATTTCAAGGCAACAGCCAAGGCGCTCAGTTTCCCTCTACGCCCCAGTCCTTTACCCGGTTAATAGCATTCAAGCAGGATTCGCTGGCCTTGAGCAACAGCTCCAGAGCTTCCTTGTATTTCTCGGCCTTGATGTGTACCTTAGCCTGCTTGAATATCGCTTGAGCATCCTTAGTGGAGGCTCCCTGGTCAACAGCATTTTTAAGATAGATCTTGGAAGCCTTCAGAGTTGCCGATAGTATCTTTACAAGGAGTTTGTTTCTCGCCCCCTCATCGAATGCCTCTAGTGCATGCCAAAGCGCAGGGAGATAATTGCTGTCTTGAAGTTCTTGCGATGCAGCCTGGATTGCTTCCCTGATCGGTGATATCTTTTCAGCTGGAAGCTTTATGTCCATAAGCCTTTTCTCACCGTTTGCGATGAGTTTGCCCACTGCCTTTGAAATGAGCTTTTCCTCTACTTCGCTGTGTATCTGTTGGGCTACTGGGTCATCCTCATCCTCGAATTTGGCACCGCATCCTGGGCAGGTGTCGGAGCTTTCCTCAACAAGCGCCTGGCATAGTGGGCATTTAAAGACCTTGACATCTTCTTGAGCAATTGGTTCTTCCTTCATTTCGGAAAGGACCTCGTCTTCTGCCATGTCAGAGACCTCTGCCCTCTGGGTAAGCTCTTGAAGCAAGCCCTGGTCTACATCCAGAGCCGCTCCGCCTTCAATGTTACCATCTATACTATCTCTCATGCCAGCAATGTTCTTCTCTTCGCCTTCGGCCTTCAACATTTTAAGGAAGTCATCTCCATTCAATGACTCTTTATCCTGCAATTTGGATATGGTATCATCATCGATCGGCTCCACCTCTGGCATATCCACATCCCCAGCCGCATCTTCAATCTCTGCATCAGGTTCTTGTGTGCCGCTTTTGCTTGCATCAGCCAGTTCTGATGGTGCCGCCTCTTCCATTTTCGGTTCTAGCACAGTTGTGCCACCCTCGCTTTCAACATCAGTCTCTTGTGGTGGTAGCTCCTCAATTTCTGGTGGTGGTGGTAACTCCTCAATTTCTTGTTCTATAACGGGTGAGTCGTCCTCCACTTCTTCATCAGGAGGGTTGATCGCATCTTCTTCTTTGACAACAACTTCTGCTGTTGGTAGTTTTGTGACAAGCTGGTCAGACTCAAGCCAATCGTCATCTCCATTTCCATCTCCCTCTTCCAGACCCTGATCCTTGTCTTGTGAATTAATTGTGCCCTGGTCAGTATGAGCTTCTTGCTCTTCAAGAGGTATCTCCACTTCAGCTTGTGCTGGTTCAACTTCTGATACTACCTCTTTAACCTGTGGATTTTTGGCCTCCAAGGATGGCAGTTCCTCAACCTGTGCTGGTTCAGATCCGGATACCACCTCTTGAGTCTGTGGCGGTTCTACTTCCAGGAATTCGAGGCCTAATGGAACAGTGGCCATTCTTCCAAGTATATCTGCCAGTTCGTTCTCAATGCCACAGATCGTACACACTGTACTGTCCTCATCCAAAGGACCCTGGCATATCTGACAAGCACTGCTACCTGGCAAGAAAATAACCTCGTTCATATCAAGGGAACCTGCAATTAAAATGATTTTGGTAATAATTTGTAGCAATCTCAATCCTTACTTAGGGTCTTTCCACCGCTACCTTGCTCTTCGAGCCTGGCCAGGTACCACAGGAGGTCTGATAGCCTGTTGAGGTAGGTTAAAAGGTTTTGATTGAGAAGTAATTCATCATGCTTGAGCTTGGCCGCTCTTCGCTCGGCTCGTCTGATCATGGTCCTGGCCATGTCAGTCAAGGCGCCTGCATTCCCGATCTTGCCAGTGCCGCCAGCAAGCACAAAACCAGTAGGCATGTCTATCTGGCCAGCAACGTCTTGGATAAGGCCTTCCACCTGGGTAATGTCTTTTCTCTGGAGGCAAAGCTTGCTTTCAGGTAGCGCTGAGATTTCGGCGGACACGTCAAAAAGTTTTTTCTGAATGAATAGCAACACCTCTCCCACATCTTCAACCTGGCTTGCCATCCTTGCAGCACCCATGCATGCACTAGCCTCATCAAGGTCTCCGCAGGCTTCTACTCTTGTGTCGTATTTGTCCACTCTCTCTCCGCTTACAAGACTGGTCTTGCCCTTGTCGCCCCTTCTGTCAATTTTTACCATGCACCCACCCCTGGGATATCCATCTTAACCATGTACCCACCTCTGGTAGTCAAGGCTGCCATGCTTCTTTGCTTTTTCCTTTCCAATACATTTTTTAGCTTCATGCCCATTTGGGCTAATGGGGAAAATTATGGAGGTCGGCATAGTAGGCAAGCCCAATGTGGGAAAGTCCACGTTTTTCATGGCGGCGACCTTGGCCAAGGCCGAGATCGCGAATTACCCGTTCACAACGATCGAGGCCAACAAGGGAGTTGCCTATGTTAGAAGCAAGTGCCCACACATGGATTTTGGAGTACAGTGCACCCCTAATAATTCCCTTTGTGAGGATGGGGTTCGTCAGATCCCAGTAGAGCTCATTGATGTTGCTGGCCTTGTGCCAGATGCCCACACTGGAAAGGGGCTAGGCAACCGATTTCTAGACGACCTGCGTCAGGCCAACGCGCTCATCCATATCGTGGACCTAAGCGGCTCCACTGACATCGAAGGAACTCCAGTTCCACTTGGAAGTCATGACCCAGGTAAGGATGTGGATTTTCTTGACAGGGAGATCGCACACTGGTTCATGAGCATCATAATGAAGGATTGGTACAAGATCGCAAGGCAGTCTGATATGGGTCAGCTTAAGGTGGAAGAGGCATTATCTGACAAGTTCACTGGACTTGGCATCACTCCACCTCAGGTATATGCTGCAATCAGGGAGGCAGACCTTGGAGGCAAAGTCGCCCAGTGGGGTGATGATGGGTTACTCAAGCTCTGCGGCCTGCTTCAAAAGCATGGCAAGCCCATCATTATCGCAGCCAACAAGGCAGACCTGGCTGGAGTCGAGGCACTTGCCCATCTAAGCGAAGTTAGCGACAAGACCATAATTAGCGCCAGCGCAGAGCTAGAACTTGCACTCAGAAGGGCCTCAAAGGCAGGCCTCATAGAGTATGTTCCAGGATCAAACGATTTCAATATATCATCTCCAGACAAGCTCTCATCAGCGCAAAATGATGGACTGGAGCAGATACGGGAATTCCTGCAAACCAATGGCTCCACAGGAGTTCAGACCTGTCTTGAGAAGGCAGTATATGATGTGCTTGACCTCATAGTGGTCTATCCAGTCGAGGATGAGACCCACCTTACTGACAAGGAAGGCAGGATCCTCCCGGATGCCCACCTCATTCCGAAGGGTTCCACAGCAAGAGACCTTGCATTTAAGGTTCACACCGATCTAGGCAATGGGTTCATAAGGGGGATAGATTGCCGGACCAAGAGAATAATTGGGTCTGTCCATGAGCTTAAGGACGGCGATGTCATCAAGATAGTGGCCAAGACCTGAGCTGATCAACTCTGGCCAAATACCAAACTTTGTGATTCATGATGCTTATTGGCTCTGAGCTGTTACAGGGAAAAATAGAGAAGAAAAGAAGAAAGGAATGAATGAAGGCTTGATGAAGACTTGATGAAGAATAAAGGGAGGAGAAATAATGCCAAGTTGGGACGTTAGGCTATTAACCGGCTCGTATGACCGGGACACTGTCACGCTGGAGCTTTTTGGCAAGACCAGAAAGGGGCAGTCCATCACTATGCTATACAAGGGCTTTCGTCCATATTTTCACTTACT
>JAUVCJ010000242.1 GCA_030595765.1 Thermoplasmatota archaeon
GTATTCAGGAGGGTTATGGGATGCTGTGATTATGACGCCGCCGCTGGCCTTGTATTCGCGTACAGCGTACTGGATGGTCGGAGATGGAGCAATGCCAAGGTCGTAAACTGTGCATCCGCATGAAAGAAGGCCTGAGGACACTGCGTTCTTGAGCATGTCAGCAGATGTTCTGGTGTCTGTTCCTATCAGGACTTTGCCTCCCTTGACGAAGGTTCCGAATGCCGCCCCCATCTTGGCTGCGAAATGAACGTTCATGGACTCGTTGGTTATGCCCCTTATGCCATTGGTGCCGAACATTTTTGTCATGGTCAAGTCTCCCTAGAGTCCCTTGGAAAGAACTTCCGAGACCTCGTTCTCCACAAGGGAGACAAGCTCCTTGGAAAGCTCTTCCTTAAGATCCTTGGGTATAAGGCTCAACCCCAGCTTGGCTCCGGCCTTGGACAATCGAATAGCAGCATGAACCTCCTTGGCCTTTGCCTCCATGTACTCCATAAGAGCAGCTTTGATCTCGGCCTTTATCTCGGGGTTTTCATTGAGCTTATTCAGCATATACTTCTTGATTTCGTCCTTTGCAAGGTCTCTGACTGCCTCAATAACTAGGTCCTCACCAGGGAATATCTCGCTTAGAGACCCCTTGGACAGGGAATTTACCAGTTTTTCTATTTCACTCATAGGCTCACGTCTAAGCCAATATGACAGATTCATATAAAGCTTACTGGCCTGGTGCCTGAACCAATGAGGTATGGTTGATGCTGAGTATTCAAGCCTGGTATATGCGCTAGTCATTGGTCTTTAGCTAGTGTTTGGGTCATTGTTCTCTGGCTAGTGTTTGAGCTATTGTTCTCTGGCTAGTGTTTGAGCTATTGTTCTCTGGCTGGTGTTTGAGCTATTGCTGTTTGGCAGTTACTGGATGCATGTCGTGTTCATAGGTGCGACCAAAAGGCTAAAGAGAACCCATTGGAATCACCTGAACAATATGGAAATATTCTTTGGTGTCAACAATTGGGGTCTTGGCCATGCTACCAGGTCACTACCGCTCATTAAAGCCCTGATAAGGGAAGGACACGAGCTGACGGTATCTTCAGGAGGGGGAGCCCTACATTTGCTTCAGGATGAGCTGGGCGAGGATGTGGATTATTCTAGGCTCTATGATTATCCGCTACCCAACTCCCGTTATCGCTATCTTATGCTATTTCATGTAGTAAGGAACATCACACCTCTAGGAATTGCCATCCAGAGGGAGCATAATGATCTAGCACGGCACATCAGCACCAGGGGTAAATACGACCGAATCATTAGTGATGGCAGGTATGGATTGTTCAGCTACGGAACGCCCTCATATCTACTGACCCATCAGCTTAGATTCATCGCCCCCCTAAGGAGCAGGCTGGTAGAGGATACAACCGAGGTGTTTCACAGGTATTTTTCAAGGTTCTTCACCCGATTTCTGGTACCCGACATAAAAGACGGCATCACACTCTCAGCAGATCTATCCCATTCATTGAGGGTGATCCCCAAGGAACGGATTAGGTATATCGGACCGCTTACCAACTTCAGCTGGAGTGGGAGGGAGAAGGACATCGACCTGTTCATCTCGATATCTGGTCCAGGACCGCAAAGAACTCTGTTCTGGGAGAAGGTAAGGAATCAGCTTGACGACCTCACTGGAAAGATCGTTGTCAGCCTTGGAGCACCAGAAGACAATGAGGTGGACACAACTCTAGATCATCTGGACAATGTAGAGGTATTCCCATTCACTGATAGGGTGACCCATGAAGACCATCTATCAAGGGCTAAAGCCGTGGTCTCCAGGTCTGGATACTCCACACTGATGGATCTGTATTCTCTGGGAACTCCGGCGCTTTTCGTACCAACACCTGGCCAGACCGAGCAGGAGTATCTGGCACGCCATCACGAGAATGCCGGGCATTACCCAAGGGTAAGTCAGGATGAGTTGAACCTGTTCAACGACCTGACCCGCCTCTCTGATTTCACCCCTCTTAAGGGAGATTGCACCCAGTCGGTGGATAACTTCCTTTCCGAGCTGAACCTGTAAGCTCCTTTTTTGCATGCTACCCTTATCTTGATGTGACTATCAAGGGGCCTAAAAAGATATACGCCGCGGTCATGCATAACGCATAGGCCAGCAGAAGTGAGCTAGCCCCATCTAGCAGAACATAGGCCATAATAGATGCCAGTACCGTGACTGCTATCACCGATCCGGCTGTCCCGAGCTTTGGGAACTTGATGGATGTAAGCATCATCAGGCAAAGTGGTATCAATATCACAAGGAGAAATGCACCTCCGCCCCAGGTTAGCTCTCCCAACGACAAAAGCAGTGCTACAAGGGCAACCACTGCGGTTGGCAATCCAAGGTAGTACGGAAAGGTATGGGTCTTCTCCACGAACCTTGCCAGCCTGAGCATTCCAAGCCCTGCGATCAGCAGTGACACTCCCACGACCACTGCATTATCCAGGTTCATCAGGGCTGAACCCTTTCCTAGGTCGTAGAATTGCGAGTATATCAGCACTGCCGGAGCAAAGCAGAACGACACCGTGTCTGCGATCGCATCCAGGTATCTTCCATACTCCGTCTCCTTGTCCGAAAGCCTGGCAATCTTGCCATCCAGCCCATCAAGGATCATGGCCAGCACAAGGAACAGGGTCGCGCTTGAGAAATCCCTGTCCAGGGAATAGAGCATGGACATGAAGCCTGCAAGCCCGTTGCCAAGGGTGATGGTGTCTGCTAATGCTTTCACTTCTTCTCCCCCCAAGATGTTGGGCTAATGGCTTGTTCAATCATCCTCATAACACATCCCTCCTATCCGCCAGGTTAATGGCTTGTGCTACTGCCCTCACAACCCATCCCCCCTATCTCGCTGGCTAATGGTTAGTGCTACTGCCCTCACAACCCATCCCTCCAGCGCGCCATGGTCGTAATTCCTGCCTTGACCTTCTCACCTTTCTTGGCGACCTGTCTCACACTATTTGCAGGCAGTTCCAGGTCAACTCTGGAGCCAAGCCTTATGATGCCCATCTTCTGCCCTTTGCTCACACGCTGGCCCAAATGGGTGTAAACAACGATGCGCCTGGCTAGGGTGCCTGCGATCTGGGTGACCTTGACCATGCCATGCTTTGTTTCCAGCAAGGTAACCACCCTCTCG
>JAUVCJ010000061.1 GCA_030595765.1 Thermoplasmatota archaeon
ATCTTTGTTTTTCAACACAACTTCCCTGACATGGACCTCTGCTTCAAACTCGTTTAGTAGTTCCAGTATCTTTTTCTTATCTTTTTTCCTGATGATTATGACGCCTCTGATCAATTTGCTTGATGGAATCTCATCGAGAAGACCTTTTCTTCGGTATCGATACTTCCCACCATGACTGCTGGTGTTCTGCCCGTAGAGTTTTTTCACCAATGCACTTGCTACATTCGGATCGTGTGGTGTTTTCAACCGATATGCAATTATTATCCCGTTCATGTATGACCTAATATAGGACATAATATTAAATGCTTTGGATGCCATGCATGTTGATGTACAGGTGATCAAATGGATAACATTCTCCCACTGGAAGCTGACTACCAACCCGTGTTGGGCCAGTTAATGAACGAAATGAATCTTGCAGGTGTGATAAACCGCGCAATAGACATGCCAGATTCTCAATCAAACATCGATGTTGGAACCTTTGTATGTCTTTTTATACATCACATGCTCGGAGATGTTAATGTAAAAATGTATCGAATGGATGAATTTTTCACAGGCAAAGCAATGCCGCTTCTGATACCCTGGAAGCCGGACATAGATATCAACGAGATCAATGACGATAGAGCCGCCAGAGTCTTAGATTCGATATGGAAAGCCAATCCTCAGAAGGTTTTCAGTGCTGTGGTAGATGCAGCAATACCCATACATTCCCTGGACACAAATACTATACATGCAGACACTACCTCCAAATCATTTTATGGTGCATATGATGGTCCAACAGATTCTGAGGATGCACCCAATATCACGTATGGATACCCAAAGGACCATCGTCCTGATCTTAAACAGATTATATTCGGTATCGGTACTACAAGTGATGGTGTTCCCATCGTAGGAGAAGTGGCTAATGGCAATGAATCGGATATGACCCTAAACGGGCGTTGGATAACAAAGCTCAGGAAGATGTTGAAAAAGGACAAGGACGACTACTTTCTATACATTGCCGACAGCGCCGTTGTTACCACTGACAACCTTGATCATTTGGCTGCTGAACATATGGATTTCATATCAAGGCTGCCAGGGCGTTTTGATATTGAGAAAGAACTGAAAAAGAAAGCGAACTTGGAAAATGATTGGAACGATATCGGAAAGATATCAGACGAGAAAACCGCAGCATCCTACAAGGTCTGGAATACTACAGGTGAGATTGAAGAACGCACATATCGTTTCATTGTAGTTTACTCGGACCACAAGGACAAGAGAAAATTGAAGGCTTTGAATAAGGCCGTAGATAAGGAATACGACATCAATATGAAACGTTTGGAGAAACTGGCTAAGAGGCATTTTGCATGTAAAAAAGATGCGCAGATAGAGACTGAAATATACCGAAAAAAACATTCTCTAAAACTTCATCACATTAGCTGGGAGATTGAAGCTAAAAAGGATAAGATAAAGAGAAAAAAACGGGGTCGGCCCAAGAAACATGAAAAGATAAAGTGCCAAACGAACCACTATTTGTCTGGCTCTCTAAGATTAGACGAAGAAACATATGAGGCACAGAGCGAATTGTGCGGTCAATATGTTATTATCACATCTTTGAAGGATATCGAAAAGGATACCGCAAAGATAATACTGGAAAAATACAAAGGCCAGTATTATGTGGAAAGAATCTTCAAGTTCATAAAAAACCCATCCTGGGTGGGTTCGTTTTGTTTGAACAAAACCGAACGTATTGCAGCTCTGGGATATATTTTGTTCATGGCCGCTACGATATACACCTTGTGGGAACGGCGGGTTAGGAAGGCCCTTGAAGATGAGGATGCAGAACCAATCAAGGGATTGAACAAACAGAAGACCAAGAGGCCCACATCTTATGCACTCCAGGTCGTGTTGAATCCAATACTTGTTCTGTCACAGCGGATTGGTAATAAGGTGAGTATCTGGCTTCCAGAGCCGCTTTCACGCAACAGACAACGGGTTCTAGAACTATCTGGCTTTGATGCCGATATATATCAAGGCGAATGGATCATACCTGAAAAAAAGAAAAAAAGTGCAAAAAAGGGGCGCGAAACATGAGCTTAATGGCTCCCATGGTTGATATAATTTCAAGTAGAATATTATCATTTTAGGACTCATCAGAGCAAAAACCTTGAAGCCTCCGATTGGAAAAAAAAGATTATGAGTTAGATGCATGATAAAATCTGGAAATAATTGTAAATGGTGCAGATACGGGAGATGGATTTAAATTACCGGGCTATCGGGGAGCTGGAGGCTCCGAGGTGCCCATTTTTGTCGCAGCTTTTTGAAAAAAAGGTGCAAATGCGGATTCAGTGCGTCAGGAGCTTCCTCACCTTCCCACATTTTTTCCAATGCAATTAGGGAAGAAAAAATGCGGGGAGAGGGATTTGAACCCTCGAACCTCTAGGGAACAGATATCACATCTGCCCTGGGACTGGTCTAGATCTTGAGTCTGTCGCCTTTGACCAGGCTTGGCTATCCCCGCAGGAGTGGGCCTTGCGAACGAGTGCGGGGAGAGCCTGAAGAGCTTTTCGAAGAAAAGCGCGGTTGGCTATCCCCGCATGAATGACCGAAGGGAGTGAGTGCGGAATAGACATAAAAGCGTGTCTGTAAGACCGCTTTGACATGGCTATCCCGCTTGAGTGAGCCTTGCGAATGAGTGGGGGGAGCCTGAAGAACGCGTCTGAAAGACCGCTCAATGTGGCTATCCCCGCTTCTTATTGCCCAGGAATATGTGTATACCAAATAAGCTTTATTGCGCATTATTAAGGCTTCACAAAAGGGCGCCCGTATCCAAGATGAAAGTCTGGATGGCATCGAGGAACACCTGGATCCCTATTGCGGCTATCAGTATGCCCATTACCCTCATTATGGTCTGGAGGCCTACATTTCCCATTCGTTTGAAGATGGCATCGGACTCTATCAGGAGAAGGTAGGTTATGAGGCAGGTAATGAGAATGAAGCCTATGATGAACAGATACTCGGATATGTTGGTTGTCTCGCTCATGTAGAGCATAACAGTTATCATGGTGCCAGGGCCTGCCATCATTGGAATTCCCAATGGAACCACACCGACCATCTCTTTCTCCACTGCCTCCTGTCTCTCATCATCGGAGCTTTTAAACTGTGGGACCTGGCCTTTAAGCATATCAAAACCCATGGAAAGGAGGACAATTGCCCCTACGAATTTTAGGGCCAGGAAGCTCACATTAAAGGCCTGAAATAGATACATGCCGCCGATGGCGATTGCCACCAGCAAAGGAGCTGACGCCTTGATGGCATTGAGTATGACTTTGGATTTTTCCTCTCTGGAAAAGCCTTTAGTGAGTATCAGAAAAAAGGGTACCTTGGATATCGGATTTATCACTATGAATATGGCTGTGAAAGCCGCAATTAGAAACCCAAAGTTAAAGCCCATCCATTCGGGCAATTCCATCACTGGTACTAAATTCTTTCCGCTAAGCTCTCACCCGGCTCTTCGATTCATACTTTCAAACATAGAATTCACACTTTCAAGCATCCATTTATTACCTGAGATGATGACATAGCTTTCCAAGCTTCTGCCCAAATCATTTATAAGGGCCGATAATTTATCCAGACACCGTGGTTTGCATGAAGGAAAACATCTGCGTAGTGGGTCTGGGCTACATTGGTCTGCCCACCGCTGTGATATTGGCTTCAAAGGGATATCATGTTGTCGGAGTGGATGTGAGCCGCAAGATACTTGACCAGCTAGAGCAGGGTGAGTGTCCCATAAAGGAAGATGGCATGGAGGCTCTGGTCAAGCAGACAATGGCTGATGGTTTTTTCATTCCAAAGGACAAGCCAGAACCCTCTGATGTGTTCATAATCTGCGTTCCGACCCCACTAACACGTGGAGCTGGGCGCAAACCAAGATCAGACATGAGCTTTGTCAAGAAAGCGGCTGAGGCTATTAGAGACCAGCTTGTCCCGGGAAACCTTGTGATACTTGAGTCAACAGTGCCGCCAGGCACCATTGCGCAATTCCTTGCTGATTGCCTAAGAAGGGGAGATCTGGAGCCATTGACCGACCTGGATCTGGCACATTGCCCTGAGAGAGTGATACCTGGCAATCTGCTTTACGAGCTGGTGAACAACGATAGAATTGTTGGCGGGCACACCTTGAAAGCGGCAAAAAGGGCTCAAGACCTGTACCAGAGCTTTGCACTTGGTGAGGTCATTATCACCGATGCCACCACAGCAGAGCTATGCAAGCTCATGGAAAATACCTACAGAGATGTTCAAATTGCTCTGGCCAACCAATTTGCCAAGGTGGCTGAAGGGATCGGAGTCGATGTCTGGCACGCAACTGAGCTGGCTAATCGTCACCCACGAGTGAACATCATCAATCCTGGGCCTGGAGTTGGTGGGCACTGCATACCCATAGACCCATGGTTCATAGTGGATTCCACAGATGTCGATACCGGCCTTATTCAGGAGGCCAGAAGGATGAACGACAGCATGCCGAGCCACGCATGCAACATGATCATGATGCAGCTGGAAAAGCTTGATTCACCTAAGGTCATTCTCTTGGGTGCTGCATACAAGGGGAACGTGAACGATGCCAGGGAGAGCCCGACCGAGGCTGTGGCTAGCATTCTGACTGAAAATGGTTGCAAGATTCACGTGGTGGATCCAATGGTAGAGCAATTCTCACTACCGCTCTCCAACCTGGAGGATGTCATAGACGGAGCCGATGCCCTGATGCTTCTTGTAGACCATGATGATTTTCTGAAGCTTCAACCCGAACTACTGGTGGATAGAATGCGCAACCCATTCCTGTTGGACACCCGAGGATTCCTGAATATGGCCAGCTGGAAGAGCTCTGGATTCAAGGTTCGGAAATTAGGGGATGGAAGGTGGGATCCCAGAGATTCAAAGGGGAGCTGGGAGATGAGCCAGTGACCATTGCCATCATTGTAGGAACCAGACCCGAGATCATCAAGATGTCGCCACTTGTAAGGGAATGCCAGAGTAGAAAAGAACCCTTCGTACTCATCCACTCGAACCAGCATTATTCATATGATATGGACAAGATATTCTTCAAGGAGCTGGAGCTTCCTGAGCCTGATTTCAATCTTGAGGTAGGCTCATCCTCTCATGCGGTCATGACTGCCAGAATACTTGAAAGACTGGAGCCAGTACTTCAGGAGTCAAGGCCAAGAACCGTACTGGTGCAGGGAGATACAAACACAGTTCTGGCTGGCGCTTTGTGCGCAGTCAAGCTCGGCATCAAGGTGGGGCACGTTGAAGCTGGTCTTCGCTCATGGGACAGAACCATGCCTGAAGAGATCAATCGTGTGGCATGTGATCACATATGCGACATGCTCTTTCCACCGACCTCTACATCTCAGGAAAACTTGCTGGCGGAGGGCATCCCTGAGGAAAGGACACACGTTGTTGGAAACACAATAGTGGATGCGACACTTCAAAACCTGGAATTGGCAAGGAGAGTCTCAAAAATCTTAGAAGACCTGGACCTGAAGCCAGCAGAATATTTTCTGGTTACCTTACACAGGCAGGAGAATGTTGATGACCCAGCACGGCTGAAAGCAATTCTATCCGCCTTCAAGCGTATGAGTGAGGAATATGGAGTTCCGCTGATATTTCCAGCCCATCCAAGGACTCGCAAGATGATAGGGGAACTGGGCCTACAAGCCCTGGTTGATAACAACTCCGGGTTGAAGCTACTGGACCCGGTTGGCTACATGGACTTCTTGATGCTCGAATCCAGCGCCAAACTAGCACTCACAGATTCTGGAGGAGTTCAAGAGGAGACCTGCATCCTGAACGTGCCATGTGTTACCATTAGAGACAATACAGAACGGCCAGAGACTGTGGATGTTGGAAAGAACATAATCGCCGGCACCACAATGGACGGCATCCGCGAAGCAGTAAAAAAGATGTTGGAGGCCGAGATATCCTCCATAAACCCGTTTGGCGATGGTAAGACCGCCGGAAGGATCATTGACTACTCCTGAACCTTTTCTGCACAAACTTCATGCTTTCCCATCAAAACCTATATAACTATCCAACTGAATAGTGGTACGTTAAGCATAGGCAATAGCCATGCGTTTACAAAGGGGGCCTAGCATGCCAGAGGAAAAAGAAAAAGAAGTTTACGAATGTCCAACCTGTGGTGCTGACATATTCGCAGACACGCTTGAGTGTCCTGAATGCGGAGAATCCTTTGTCCAAGAGTATGAGTGTTATAATTGCAGTGCAACCGTCAATGCCAATGATACTGAATGCCCACTATGCGGCGAGAAGTTCGTTGAGAAGGAGGACATTGCCGAGGTCCAAGATGACCTGGCTGCCCTCAAGGCAGAGCTTGAAGAGGTCGAGATAGACGACGATGAGTTCTTTGATGAGATGCTACAGGATGACGATACAGGCGATACTTCACCCAAGGCCGCTGAGGAGCCAGCCGAGCCGACAAAGGGCATTGAGGTCCCGGCAATTGCAGTTGCCGTGGATGTTGATGATGACGATTTTACCGATTTCGGATTCGATGATGAGGAAGAAGCCCTTCTTGAAGCAGATACCGTTCCTGAAGAAGAAGTAATTCCAGAGCCTGTTGAAGAACCCCAGGTTGAGGTCGTGGAAGAACCTGAGGTTGTTGAGGCTATCGAGGAAGAGCCGGAAGCCCCTGAGGAGATAGAGGTCATCGAAGAAGAACCGGAAGCTCCTGAGGAGATAGAGGTCATCGAGGAAGAACCGGAAGCTCCTGAGGAGATTGAGGTCATCGAGGAAGAGCCAGAAGCTCCTGAGGAAATTGAGGTCATCGAGGAAGAGCCAGAAGCTCCTGAGGAAATAGAGATCATCGAGGAAGAACCGGTCGTGCTGGTTGAGGGAGAGATCCAAGACGATGACATATCTGAGTTCGCAGATGAGCCAATAGTCGAGACCTGGACAGAGACAACACCTGCGACCGAGGCAAAGTTCGTTCCTGGAGTGATAACTCTGGAGGAGCCCGAAGGAGAGGTGCCAGCGCCTGAGGCTGACCTACCCATCCACCCATTCTACAAGCGAGATGATGTCAGAAGCAATAACCTCATCAGGAACATGGGAATATTCGCTTTCATTTTCGGATTGATAATCATGGTCATCCCAGCCATGTTCTATGGCGAGACTCCAGGTGATCTCACCTACGCAGCAGGCGAAGTAGGGCACTTTTTGGATGAGTCCATAGCTGTCAACATGGTCGGAATAGGTTATGCATTCGGGATCATCATGCTGGTCCTTGGCCTGTTCCTTATGCTCTATGCATTACGCGGCATGAAGAAGCTTCCAAGCGTTACCCAGACCGCAGTAACTCACTACCTTGTCAAGAACGGGTATATGACAAAGAAACAGGTCTACCAGATGTGGGTAGAGTGCGAGCCAGATGCCAGCCTGGGATACAAAAAAGAAGAGATCGACGAGTATCTCTTGACCCGTGGGGTCAGAATTCCGCACGTAGTTTCGATGTGGGGTTACCTAATGAGAACTCCTAGAAATTCCATGGAGCAGTAAATAAGAGATCTGCATAAGATGGTCTTATCCATTGATCTATCTGGAAAGGTGTTTGTCATCAGTATAGCTTATCAAGTTCCAGCTCGAATGCTACAATTGGATGTTCAAGCTCATACCCGGTTATCACCTTTGGGTGAACCTCTCCAAAGAACCCGACCACGTTGCCGTTGACCAGCACCTTTGCACACCTGCCATCGATAAATGCGTTGGTGGTCATAAGGGGCTGCACCTCCATTTGCATGCCGATATTCGATAACAGCGACTCCACATAGGACTTTACTGATGTGAAGTCAACATGAGCGGAGATTTCCAGGCCGGCGAGCCTAAGTGAATTGGAATCATTGGATATTACAGTCCCAACCTCGAAAAGCCTCTGCGGCAGCTCGCGATGTTTGTTCGATCTGAGCAATTGATACAGGCTGGGCAACAGATGTGCTCTCATGCAGGTATGATCCTCTGTGATTGGGTTGGCAATATCGGCAGTGCGTACCTCGGGTAGCCCAGACAGCTCGAACTGTTCATGTGGGCTTGAAAGCGTCAGGGTAATTGTCTCCAGGAAACCAAAGCCGACCATGATTAGGCGAAGCTTCTCGGTAAGGGCCGAATGCGGCAGAGGCAAGCCATAGGTTGGGGCTTTTGACCGCACGCCCTCCAGCAATTCATAGCCATACCCAATGGCTACGTCCTCTACAAGGTCTATCATATGCAGGATATCAGACCTGTAGGCCGGGACCTGGACCAACGATCGCCCGTTCTCGAACTTTCCAGGCCCAAAGCCGGTCCTTTCAAGGCTATGACTGATCTCGGCCTCGGTCAATGAGAGACCCAGTATGCGATTGGCATAGTCAATGTCAAGCTCCATCTCGCCAGGAGCAAGAGCTGGATAGACCTTAGGCTCTCTATCAGGATGATGCACCGTGACCTCGTGAAGCTTGCCGCCCCGGTCAGCTAGCATGGTGCATATGAGATTCAGCACCACTCCGACGGTTCCCTCATCTGTGCCGGTAACATCCAATAATATCTCGGTGGTATCATCTGTGACCTGGGTCAGGATGCCATTGATGATGGGTGGAAATGACAATACCTGGTCCTTTGAATCCACTATCAGAGGGTAACGCTGCTGTCCATCCAGGATATGAGCATAATCCTTGCCCTTTTCGTGAGTTTCCAATATCTGGTCAAGGGTCATGGATTTAGACCTGGCAAGCGGTATGAAGCTCACGCTTTTAGGCTCCACAGCCTGATAAAGATAGGGCGGAGCAAGGTCTTTTGAGTCATGCACCCCTATCGCGACCTTTGACCTCTTCCTACCAACTGTAAGATGAAGCTTTTCCTGCACATCCATCAATGAGCGGATAAGCTCGTCGTTAAGCACAAGATCGGTAACTTTGGCGCAGGCCACGTACGGCCTGACACTGTCAACGGTTGATGAAACCGACACTTCGATGTCAGAAGGAAAAACCTTGTATTCCTTAAGCCCAAGTCCAGGCTCGATCTCCAAAAAAGCCTTGAGCGCCCTTGCCACTCCTTCCACACAGAACAGGTCAGACCTGTCTGGCGACATCTCCACCTGAACCTCGTCATCCTCTATCGCATCCACATCCCCACCGAGCATTGTCAGGGACTGGCGAAGCTCCTCGTCAGGTAGGGTCTTCCCCAATAGCTCGAAAAGGTCTTCTGTGTCCAGGGTGATGACTGGCATGAAAAACCGGATTGTTCTCCCTGCTTAAGTGTTTTCTCCAACCTTGGTGTGTTCTCGAAAAATAAAAAAGATCCCCAGCTAGATTGGCAATATCATCATTACAAATAAATACCGGGTAATAACATCGTCACGAACTTCCCTCTGGCAATATCGCCAGCAAAAATAAATCTCGGGCAATAGCATCGTCACGAACTCGCCTCTGGAAGTATCATCATCAAAAATAAGCCTTGGACAATATCCCGGCCTATCCTTCGGTCCTGACTATCTCAAACCCTTGGGTGTCCCAGTCGAATTCCATGGGTTTGCCGCCTTCCCTTCTGATGGCCTCAGCCACAAGCTCTGGCTCGTCTGTCAGAGCTATCATGGAACCGCCGCCACCCTTGCCTGTGAGCTTGGCACCGTAGGAATGCGGTTTGGCTGCTTCCACAAGCCTGTCCAGGTCGTTGTTGCTAACTCCAACCATTGAAAGAAGCTCGTGATTGCGGTTCATCTGAACTCCAACCTCGTTCATATCCCCCTGCTGAAGAGCTCTTAGACCGACCAGCGCGATCCTGCCAATGTCTTTAAATATCTCGGCAACGAAGCCATGAGCCTTTGCCAGCTTTCCAACCTTGCCTACCAGCTCATGGGTCCTGGACTTGTTGCCAGTGTAGCCAATGACCAAACTGGCGCTTGGCACCGGACACGAATGAGCGCACCACCTGATGCCATCCTTCTCTATCTGCCACAGAAATCCAGATTCGGACTCCGGAAGCAGGGCAACAGCACCACCAGCTATAGAGGTCGAGGTGTCCAGCGGACTTGCCTTGCCTCCAGCCTTGTACTCGATCTCGAACGCGAATTGCGCAAGCTTCTCAGGATCGACGTCTCCATCCAGCGCCAGTATCCCGCCTGCAGATGCGATGGTCAGGGCTGAAGAGGAGCCCAAGCCCATTGTCGAAGGCACCCTGGAACGTATCCTGAATCTCATTGGAGAACCTTTAGAAAGCAATTCATGGGCAAGCAACAGATGCTTGTGCCTGTAGCCATCTATCAGCTCCCCATTGACAGTGGTCTGACCTTCATCACTGGCCGGATACACGTCCACCTCGGTCCTGGCCTTAACAGCGACTGCAACGGCAGGATGGCCGTAGACCACAGCGTGCTCACCAAAAAGAATGACCTTGCCCGGAGACGAGACACGCACCATGGGAGGCTCATTGGTGGGACTTGATAAAAAGATTGAGCCTAAATTGCATAGAGAGATGTGCCGACAGGGTGAAATGCCAGAGAACTGAGCATAAGCAAT
>JAUVCJ010000043.1 GCA_030595765.1 Thermoplasmatota archaeon
ACATTATTCAGGATCAATTCTTGTCCTTCTTTCACATATATTGATGATGATAGATTAATTATCTCATCTGTGATTATGGTATCCTCGGTAATCTCCCAGGTCTGTCCTGGCATATACGGCCAACTCCCACTTCCTTCTGCTTCGACACCAGGCGTAGCTAGAGCCATGATTGCAATCACTGTAATGAGCATCAAACCTGCTGGTAATAGCCATAGTCTCATCCACTAGCCTCCAATGCGATTTGGCTATATCCAAAGCCATTAATGAGCTTGTCGGCTTGGTGAAAGAATGTATCCGGTAGCAGGTCACAGAGACAGTAGCCTCCTCAATCTCTACGCATCGTATCTGCCTCCTCTGCCACAAATAGCCTTATCATGATTGGCATTGACTCCCAGGGAAGGCATTTATGGCATCTGACACAAACTGTTTACCACATCGCAGCCCTTATTAGGCCTGAATGCTATCATATTCGATGTGCCGGGTTGATGTCCTTATAAACGTGGATGGGGCTCCAAACCAGTTGGCCTCAGCCCCCGGTGGCTCTCTTATTTATTTTTAGCGCAAGTGAGGAATATAAGCTGGCCGGGTAGCCAAAAAATAACACAGTAAATTCCAGGGTGACATTTATAATGGTGCAGGTCCAGTAGCGCCTGGGCGGAAATAATCAGAAACTATTTCAAGCCCAAGCCAGCTCTGCATCCTGGTTGCTGGAATAGTGCAGAGCAGTGAGATTCTGTAGCTCTTCCTTTTTTGCATCTATCTGGCTCTGCACCTCAGCCTGCATTCTATCAAGCTCGATGGCGCTGGCATCACACAGGTCTATGGCCTTGGTAGCCCTGTCATAGGTGCTTCTGAAGCCATCAATGACTGGCATTCCTAAGGCAAAGTCTTCCTGCACTGCATCCTGAAGGCGGTCTAGGTTTGCGCTATTATAGTTTAACGCAAGATATTCACTAGGGGTAAGCCCTTGTTCTCCAGCACTGGCAAATATATCTGAAATTTCGGTATTCATATGCATCCCATCCATATTGATCAGATGTCGGCGTCCGACATTTTGTCTGACGTACTATGGCGCTAATCATATATAAACCTTACCCGAAACTGACAAGTAGCCCACGTAAATTGCCGCAAATAGGGAGATTGAGATGGAAGGAAGACCACCGAAGGGCGTCAGCCACAACGTCTGCCCATACCGCGCTGCCTCAAACAAAACACCCTTAGAAGTTGCACTAATGGGAGGCACCCATAACCTTCACCGCAGCACCAAATTCGTGCCAACCTCCAAATACCTGATTGTCAATGCCTATATTGACTCTATTCAGGGATGGGACCCATGGCAGCAGGAACTAGTGTATTCCTACTCGATTTTTCTCTCGTGTTGGTTGTAGCAGCATTAGTTGTTTTCATATTCCATAAACTCAAGCTTCCAACAGCATTGGGTTACATACTGGCAGGAATGCTCATCGGACCCTACACCTTTTTCATGCCTACAGTAACCAACATACCAAACATCAATGACATGGCAGATCTCGGAGTCATAATGCTTCTTTTTGCACTTGGGCTTCACTTCAATTTTGCCAAACTGCGCAAAGTAGGCTCAGTTGCGATATTCGCAGGTAGCGGAACCATTGTCAGCATGATAACGGTCGGTTATCTGCTTGGGCTTGCACTGGGATGGAGCGAGACAACGGCGTTCTTCCTAGGCACCATGATGGCATTTAGTAGCACTGCATTCATCATGATGGGGCTAAGCCAGCGTGGTGTGACCGAGCATAAATTCAGCCAGATCGCCCTGGCGATCCTAATTATCGAGGACATCGCCGCCGTCCTGATTCTCACGATCATATCAGGCATTGCCCTGACCGGAACAATAAGCCCGGATCAGATCGTCGTTGCACTGGCAACCATGATGGCCTTCATACTGTTCTTCCTGTCTTTTGGGTTCCTAGTGCTTCCAGGCCTCATTCGCTGGGTGGCCTCCACAGGCTCAAGAGAGGTTCTTTTGATGGTATCATTGGGACTGTGTTTTGGTTTTTCAATTGTAGGAGCCATGCTGGGACTATCAGTTGCTATCGGAGCCTTCCTGACTGGTGCCGTAATAGGTGGTTGCAAGGAAGCTCCAAAGGTGGAGCGGGACATAACTCCACTGCGGGTTGTGTTCACTGCAGTATTCTTCGTAAGCGTCGGTATGCTTTTTGATCCCATGAGCCTTGTTAACCACTGGCCCACAGTGGTCATCATCGCAACAGTGTTTGTAGTGGCAAAGGGATTGCTTTCAACGACTGGTCCGTTCCTCTTAGGCCAATCCGGCCACAATGCGATCAAGGTAGGGCTGACCATGACAGTACTGGGCGAGTTCTCCTTCATCATCGCCAGAGAAGGACTGAAAGCCCATATCATCCCACCAGAACTGTACCAGATAATCATATCTGCCTCCATCATGACACTGGCAATAAACGTCATACTGACGGCTAAAACACACCACATCATCCGTGGACTTTCAGCCAGAACACCGCTTTCCTTAAAGCGATACTTTGCCTTTTTCACCCTCTCTGTAAACTCATTTAAGGCTCGCTCTCGTGGCTCCAAGCATCTATCAACCAAAGCTAGTTCCCACCTGCGAGAGATTGCTGGCAGTATCGTACTCATCCTGTTCATGCTGGTGGCCTGGAGATTTGCCATGGAGTTCTCACCAGCCATCATGAGATCAATGAACCTGGATGCTGGACATCTCTTTGCATTCCGCCTCATCATCTCATTGATAGCACTAGTCATGGTGCTGACAAGCCTGCTGATGATACTCTTATCTAGCTGGAGATTTTTGGAGAACGTCTCCATGCCAACATACGCAACCTTCTACAGGAAACGCTTAAGGCAGGATTCTATAGGATTCCACACCTTCAAAGCCGTGGTGCTGGTCAATATCGTGCTGGTGGGAATGGTTGTAGTAATAGTGGTCCTCACAGGCCTATTGGGCTACAGACCCATATTCCTGGTCATCATCGCCATTACCATACTGATAATGACCTATCTGTTCTACAGGTCTGTGCACACCTTCAACAGCCATATGACACGTCTTCTCATCAGAGGCCTCCAGAGATCTCAAGCCCCCCAACTTCAGGACGAACCTGATGTCAAGAAGGTAGCTCCAGCAAAGCCAAAGGACCTGCCAGTGGAAAAGCTTCTACTCATGGGAGATAACATAAGACATTACCACATTTTGGATGATTCCCCCTATGTCGGGATGGCTCTAAAAAATACAGACATCAGGCGCAGGTACGGAGCCAGTGTCATCGGCATCGAACGTAAGGGTCGCCTACTAGTCAACCCAGGCCCGGACAACATCCTGCGAGCAGGTGATGACCTCCTGTTACTGGGAAGTCGTTCGGTGGACATTGATAAGAAGAAATAGATGGATGTCGAGAGGGGTTTATACAACTCCTTTAAGTGTAGATAAGATAATAGATAACAAAAACAAAAAAGAGATTAATAGAGAGATTAATAGTTTGAAAGCAGACGAGGCGCACCATAAGTTTATATATTACTTCGCATAAGGGCGAAAACTATTTATAATTGTTCCCATATGGTAGTAATCATGCCCCCCCAAGGACGCGGCAGAGGAAGAGGCCGAGGAAGGCGCTGGATATCCCAGATGCCAGAAGTAGATCACTTCAAGCCGCAGGGAATACCCCCAAGCATGGTGAGAACCATCAAGCTGAGTCTTGAAGAGTTCGAAGCAATAAGGCTGGTTGACCTAATGGACATGGACCAGCAAGATGCCGCAGTGGAAATGGGAGTATCAAGAAAGACCTTCTGGAACGACCTTAAAAGCGCCAGGAAGAAGGTGGCTACCGCGCTTATTGGCGGTCATGCCATCCGGATCCAGGGCGGAAGCTACGTCGTGAGGGGCGAAATTGAGGAGTAGACCGCAAAGATAGCTATTAAAATGGTAAAAAATGAACAGTAAAATAGATATCAACAAAAGTCTACAAAAAGCAAAAAAAAAGTATAAATACAAAATAGAGGTGAAAAGAATGCCATACGGAAATGGAACCGGGCCTGACAGTGAGGGCCCGTTGAGCGGAAGACGCAGAGGTTTTTGCGCAGGAAATGATAGGCCTGGATGCTTCGACCCTGCTCCAGGAATGGGGCTTGGCAGAGGCGCGAGAGGCGGTTTCAGCCAGGGAAGAGGAAGAGCCGGAGGACAAGGGCTTGGAAGAGCTGGAGGGCGTGGAGGAAGAGGCGCCGGATTTGGAGCAGGAAGGGGAAGAAGGTTCGGTGAACCTATGGCTCCCTACCCTGGCTACGGCAGGATGGTAAACGGAATTGCCCCAGGGGATGAGCCAATGTATGCTCAGCCGCCAGCCCAGGCAAGCCCAGAAATTGAGAAAAAATATCTTGAAGGAGTTTTAGGCTCCATGGAAGAAGAATTGAAAGAGGTCAAGAACCGGCTAAAGGAGCTTTCTAAGACTGAAAAGAAAGGAACTACCGAGTGAGTGCACAGATCTCTAACAAGTAAATGCATCAAGTAAATACATCAAACAAATACATACATCAATGACTGGAGCGGGTCGAGCTCAACAGGAGTAATCGGCCTGCTTCAGCTTTTCCTTGTGTTCTTCAAAGTTCTGAGCGATGGCCGTTATTTCTTCTGCAAAGAATCTAGCTTCGTCCTCAGTGTTATAGAGATAAAACGATGCTCGAACAGAGCCTGTCAGTTTATGCTTTGCAAACCAGGCGTGGTTGCAGTGCTTGCCAGACCTCACCATGATATTCGACCTCTGATCCAGCATTCGTGCAAGCTCGTGGTGTCCGGCTCCAGCGATGTTGAATCCAGTAATGCCGCCGCGCATTTGAGGATCCTTTGGGCCCATGATGGAAACATTTTCGATATTGGATAGGCTCTCATCTACGATGGAGTTGAGTTTTTTCTCGTGGGCTTCGATCTCAGATAGACCCAGTCCGATAAGATATTTCACAGCCGCGGCGGTTCCAAGTATGCCAGCAGCATTCTGAGTGCCAGACTCAAGCCTTCGGGGTGCCGGTTGTAGCCTGTATCCAAGTGCATTCACATCAGTTACACACCCACCACCAACCACCATGGGTCTAAGCTCGTCCAGCAGGCCTTCCCTGCCATAAAGCACGCCAACGCCAGGGGGGCCGCACATCTTGTGAGGAGAGAACGCCAGGTAATCAACATCCAATTTTTTTACATCAACAACCTTGTGAGGAACACTCTGAGCAGCATCCAGCAGAACTTGAGCTCCATGGTCATGTGCCATTTTGATGGCTTCCTCCACAGGATTTACATGTCCATCCAGGTTGCAGACATGAGCCATAGTGACAAGCTTGACATTGCTGCTCATCATCTGCTCTAGCTTTTCAAGATCTAGAATGTTCTCAGGTGTGGATATGACCTTGTCCATCTCAACCCCACGATAGCGCTTCAGACACATCCATGGAACCAGATTTGCGTTGTGCTCGTGGTCGGTTGTTATCACCCTATCGCCAGGCTGCCAATCAATGCCATGTGCCACCAGGTTGATACCCTCGGTGGCGCTCTTTGAAAAGACGATCTGCTCACTTGTGCCAGCATTAATGAAATTGGCAACTGACTCTCTAGCGGAATCAAGATGCTCTGTCACCTCGACACCAAATTTGTGACTGGAACGACCTGCACATGCCGGATACATAGTGTAGTACTCGGTTATGGCATCGATTACCACCTGGGGCTTAAGAGTAGTACAGCCACTATCAAGATATATTACTGGCTTGCCATCGATCTCACGTGAAAGAGGCGGAAAATCCTGACGAAGATCTTTGGGAAGCATTCAACCCAGGAAAGACAACGGAATATAAAGCATTAACCCTGAACAACACTAAATATGGGAATGATCTGCTGTCTCTTCGCCCTATCACCAACTTAGCTTCTCTTATACCAATCGTCAAATAAGCCTCTTTTTAGCCAATCATAAAATATCATTCCAACATATTGGCATAACAATGATGGAAGTAACCCTGCGCATCCGTATGCCTGAAAACTGGGTAAGCGATATTGGAAAGAGCCATGAGGCGCCTATCAAGTTCATTGAATGCATGCCACACGGTGAATCCGGAGGAAGATCCCTTGTGGAGATAGATGCCACCGGCAGCGACATGGAAAGGCTGGTTGAGGACATTAGAAACCATCCTGATGTTTGCAAGGTAGATGTGTCGCCCTTAACAAAAGGAAGCACGCTGGGATCCATAGTGACCAGCAAATGCATGGCTTGTAGGGCACTAACAGGCTCGGATTGCTTCCTGACCACAGCTAAAAGCCTTGATGATGGCAGAGTGGAATGGAACCTGATAACAGGGCAAGATGGATCTCTTGCTGACCTTTTGGAAAAATTGGAAACTGTTGGTTGCGAAGTTGAGCTAAAAAAGACCGCCAGGATCTCAAGCAAGTCGCTAATGACCACAAGGCAGGGACAAATTCTAAAAGCTGCCTATGAAAGAGGATATTACGATCATCCTAAACGAATTAACATGAAGGAACTGGCCAGGCTTTTTGGTATCTCCCAGTCCACTCTTGCTGAGATTATGCAGAGGGGAGAGAGAAAGGTCATGGAGCAGCATTTTCGTGAAACCGCAAGTGATATTTGAGTGACATTTGGCGTCCTTCCTCCTAATTCCCAAAATTCTAGCACACACACACTCCCGAATATAATCGGGGTCATAATAAATAACCAGGTAGAGCATGTTCTTGTCGTATGTCGAATCTCGGTAAGCCAATGGTGGAAAACGAAAATGATCCTGAGAAGGTCTGTGAAAACGATTCCCTCTCAGACAATCTGGCTTATATTGACAATGTGTTCGTGGTCATGAGCGGAAAGGGTGGGGTTGGCAAGAGCACGATGGCAACCAATCTGGCCGTTGACCTAGCCCACCAGGGTTCCATGGTGGGGCTCCTGGATGTTAACATACATGACCCCAACATTGCAAAGATGCTTAAGCTAGAGAACCAGCAGGTTATGGTGGATAATGGGAGGATAATCCCTCCTCTGGCAATGCCCAACCTGAAGGTAATGTCCATGGCTTTCCTGCTTGAAGATCCAGACACTCCCGTGATATGGAGAAATCCGGTAAAGATGGAGGGCAACGGCAAGCCTTTTGTCTTGGAAAGGTTCGAATCAGCTATTTAATTTAGAAAAATTGCCGAGAAAATCAAAGACAAAAGGAAGTAATGAATTATGCAACGTGGACGCGGTGGTCAGGGAGATGGTCAAGGTAGAGGACAAGGACAGGGTACTACCCAGAGTGGCGGCAGAGGCGGAAGCGGATCTGGCCAAGGAAGGGGCTTGGGCGGAGGAACTGGTCAAGGACTGGGAGGGCAATGTGTGTGCCCCCATTGCGGCCATAGGGAACCGCATCAGAGAGGTGTGCAATGTTTCAATATAAAATGTCCCAAATGCAATAGCCCAATGACGAGGGAAGGACTGAGGATATGATATAATGCCATGGGTTGACAATGATGATTGTGTAGGCTGTGGTATATGTGCTGACCAGTGTCCGGTGGACGCGATACGCATGGAGGACAACAAGGCCATTATTGACATGGATAGCTGCATCAGATGTGGTATATGCCATGGAATATGTCCTAAGAACGCAGTGAAGCACGACAGTGAAAAGATACATGATGAGGTTGAAGCTAATGTGGCTTATACTAGAGAGTTGATGCGTGCTTGCGCTGAGCACCTTGGGGACGAAAGTGAAAAGCAGAAGTGCCTGAACAGGTTAATCAAACATTTCAAGAAAGACAAGTTAGTGGCTGAAAAGACACTGGAAAAAATCGAGGCCCTCAAAGGGGAATAGATTCAGATAATCAACAAATCAGATGATACATTATCGAGCAGGAGGAAATAACATGAAAATAGCGATAACAGCAAAAGGAGATAACCTGGATGCCGAAGTGGATCCCAGGTTTGGAAGATGTCAGTATTTTGTAATTGTGGATTCGGAAACAATGGAATTTGAGGCATTACCAAACGAGAGTGCATCAGCTATGGGAGGAGCCGGACCGCAAGCGGTACAGTTCATATCCAAGCACGGGGCAGAGGCCATAATCACTGGCAATCTTGGACCCAATGCATCCCAGGCAATCAATGCATCTGGAATCAAAGCCTTTACCGGTGCAGGCGGTACTTCAGTAAGAGAAGCATTGGAACTGCAGAAGAACGGCAAATTGCAGGAATCTAGCTCCGCAACGGTTGGTTCTCATGCTGGAATGAAGTGATACTATGAAAGTATGCATACCAACAATGGGCAAGGCAGGCTTGGAAGAACGAGTAGGTGAACATTTCGGCAGGGTACCAACCTATACACTTTATGATTCAGAAACCGAAGAAATCACAATCATGAATAATACTAGCGAGCATGCAGGCGGCGCTGGGCTACCCGCGGAGATATTAGCCAAGGCAGGTATAAACACCATGCTCTGTGGAGGCCTAGGCAGCAGGGCAATCAGCCTGTTTGAGCAATCTGGTGTCATGGTTTATGTAGGTGCCAGCGGAACAGTTGCTGATGCCATTAACATGTGGAAAGCTGGAACGCTCCGGTCAGCAACGAGTGAGACAGCATGCCAGCAGCATGCATTCCGAGGAGAAGGCATAGGTGAGAAGTACGGTGGCGGACAGCACGATCACCATCACGACTGAGGAGGTATCTGTACGTCACTGGCCTATGGCCCTGTACCATCCAGAAGATTTGGGCGATCCATCGGAGTTAGTCCGATTCCGCCAAAGGCATGCTCGTATTCATGTGTCTATTGCCAGCTTGGGCGCACAACCGATATGAGAATCAAGCGGGCCAGGTTCTATCCAGTTGATGACATTATTTCTGATATTGAAAAATTAGTATCGGTTCAGGGAGCGAATACTGATTTCATAACATTAGTCGGAGACGGAGAACCAACATTGTCTCAAGATATTGGAAAAATTATCTCATACTGCAAGCAAGAAACCAGTATACCAGTAGCTGTGATTACTAATGGCTCTCTTCTCTGGTCTTCAGATGTCAGGCATGACTTAATGGGTGCTGATGTGGTCTCCATAACCCTTTCTGCTGGAGATATTGAATCATTCCAACGGCTGCATCGTCCACACAGAAACCTGGATTTTGACACTGTAATAGATGGTATGAAAATTTTCAGCATGCAATTCAAGGGTGAATTATGGGCAGAGGTCATGATGGTTGCAGAAATCAATGATTCTAAAAATGCACTTGACCTTATAAAAAATAAATTGAATTTGATTTCTCCAAAGAAAATTTCCATAGCAACACCCACAAGACCACCTGCCAAGTCCTGGGTTATACCTCCCGAGTCCGATGTAGTTCTAAACGCTGCAAACGTTCTAGGTGGCTCCCTGGAAATGACATTCCCAGAGATTGGAAATTTCTGTGTCGGGAAAGGTTACGACCCCATAGATACAGTTCTCCAATTATGTTCAAGGCATCCAATGATGGAAAAACAAGTCCGTGACCTGGAGGGTCGATTTGAGGTGGAAATCGTGGACAATATGGTTCAGGGGCGCCTTGTAGAATGGAATACTTACATGGACATCAAATATCTTATTCCAGTCAGAAAAAATACAAAAGGAGACAAAACTCATGAAATTAAAAATTGTGGTAGCAAGCGGTAAGGGCGGCACTGGAAAGACAACTATAGCAGTCAATCTGGCTATGAGCATTGAGAATGCTATGCTAATTGATTGCGATGTGGAGGGGCCTAATAGCCATATATTCTTCAAGGAACCAATGGTTAAATTGAAAGATGTGAGCATACCTGCTCCTGTTTTTGACCTTGATACTTGTACTCTCTGCGGAAAATGTGCTGATTTTTGCCAGTACAATGCGATATCGATTATCGGCGAAAAATTACTGTTCTTTGAAGAATTGTGTCATGGCTGTGGTGGATGCAAGATAATTTGCCCTGTTGATGCCATTACTGAAAGAGATCATCACATAGGCATAATCGAAAAGGGTGGAAATGAGAAACTGGTTCTGTATCATGGTCTGCTCAATATTGGAGAGCCATTTGGTGTGCCAATAATAAGAAAGCTCAAGGGTTTTGCTGACGATTCCAAAACAACCATTTTCGATTCGCCTCCTGGAACCGCGTGCCCCGCAGTGGAGTCGATAAGAGACTCGGACTATTGCGTACTGGTAACCGAGCCAACGCCGTTCGGTCTTCATGACCTTACATTGTCTGTTGACGTAGTAAGAGAAATTGGCACCCCATTTGGTGTTGTGATTAACAGGGATGGTATCGGAGACGACCGTGTGGAAAAATATTGCAAAGAACAGAATATTCCATTATTGGCCAAGATTCCAAATGACATCAAGATAGCCAGACTTTATTCAAAAGGGATACCCATTGTGGAAGGAATACCTGAATACAAAACATTGTTTGCTGACATATATAAAAGAATCAAGGAGGTAATATAATGGTCAAGGAAATCACCATAATTAGCGGAAAAGGTGGATGCGGAAAAACCACTCTTACAGCATCATTTGCAGCTCTTGCAAAGAACCTGGTTATCGTGGATGCCGATGTAGATGCAGCAGATATGCATCTTCTCATGCAGCCAAAAATTAAGAGCAAAGAAGTTTTTAATGGCCTGAATGTTGCTCAGAAGGACGATAATATCTGCATCAATTGCGGAAAATGTTATGAAAATTGCAGATATGGTGCATTTGACCCAGATAATACACTTCATCCTGAAAAATGCGAAGGTTGCGCGGTATGTGAGATGGTATGCCCTGTAAATGCAATTCAGATGGTTAAGAGAAATGCAGGAGAGGCATACATTTCTGACACAAGATTTGGCCCAATGGTGCATGCCAAGTTACATGCAGGCGAGGAAGCATCTGGTAAGCTTGTGGCTTTAGTTCGTCAGAACGCAAAGAATGTGGCCAAGGAAACTGGAAAAGACCTAATAATTATTGATGGTCCCCCAGGCATCGGCTGTACGGTTATTGCCTCTTTAACTGGCGTGGATCTAGTATTGGTGGTTATAGAGCCCAGCTTGAGTGGAATCCATGATTCTATGAGAGTAATGAAAGTCGCAAAACATTTCAATATTCCTGCTCTGGTTTGCATCAATAAATATGACATTAATGAGGAAAATACAAAAAATATATTGAAATTCTGTAATGATGAAGGAATCGAAATTGTTGGAAAAATTGCTTATGATGATACCGCAACCGAGGCCATGATGGACGAAAAGACAGTTGTGGAATATTCAGATGGCTCCATGTCTCAGGCCATAAAAGATATATGGCAAAAAATAGAGAAGGTGCTGATCTGACCTCAGAAGAGGATGCTAGATTTGATAAAGTTGTGAACGATATCCAGGCTGCAATTGAAAAAGAAGCTGAGATACTCTACTCCAAAAAAGTCATAATGGAAGCCAATACCCCTCAAAACGTTGGTCGAATGGCGAAGCCAGACGGAGCTGGAGCAATTACCGGGCCCTGCGGCGATACCATGGAATTTTATCTCAAGGTGAAAGACAGAATCATTGATCAAATAAGCTTTTACACAGACGGTTGTGGCACAACTACAGCTTGTGGGAGCATGACCACAAAGCTGGTAAAAGGCATGGATTTTCAGGAAGCAATTACGTTGACTAACCAAGATATAATCAAGGCGCTTGATGGATTACCAGAAGAGAGCCTTCATTGTGCAAAACTTGCGGTAGATACCCTTCAAAAGGCAATTCGTAATTACCTAGATGGAAAGGAGGAGTGATAGATTGAAATGCGCATTGTGCGACAAAAAGGAGGAATTTTATGACCGAAGAAAATGATAAATTTGATGCAGAGTTAGAAGAGATCAGACGGAAAAAGACCCAAACCCGTTTAAAACAGGAAACAGAAGAGAAACCGCAGGAAAGTATTCCATGGCCGGAATCTCCCATGGAGGTGACCGACCAGAACTTTGACGACATTGTAAAAACATACCCTGTGGTAGTGATAGATTGCTGGGCTCCCTGGTGTGGACCGTGTCAAATGGTTGGTCCTGTTATTGAAGAGCTTGCAAGGGACTATCGTGGAAAAATTGCGTTTGGTAAGTTGAACGTTGATGTTAATCATCAGACTTCCGGAAAATACGGGATAATGAGCATACCAACATTGCTTATGTTTAAAAACGGAAGTTTAGCAGACCAACAAGTAGGGGCGATGCCTAGGGCAATGCTAGAACCCATTATCATGAAACACCTATAATAAGAGAGGGTAATACGATTAAAAAAATGAAAACTCAGGGGCTGGACATGAACGAGTACGAAACTCCAAATGTGTGCGAAATTCCTTTGAACGTGCCAACAACCAGAGAAATTGAAGACATTCTATCCTCTGCAAGGATCATAGCGATTGTCGGTATGTCGCTGAAAGAGGACAGGGACAGCAACCAGGTGGCTAAGTATCTTCTTGGTGCAGGTTACGAAATCATCCCAGTGAACCCAAAATATGAACGAATATTAGGTTTGAAATCGTACCCTACAATAACTGAGATACCTCAAAAAATTGATATTGTTGACATTTTCAGGCGGCTTGATGCAGTCCCAGGAATTGTGGATGATAGTATTGAAAAAGGAGCAAAGATCATCTGGATGCAAGAGAACATAATACACAACGAATCTGCCAAAACCGCCAAGAACGCTAATTTAAAGGTCGTAATGAATAAGTGCATCATGATAGAGCACAAAAAGTGGGTGCATAGTAAGGGAACAGAGGTCTAAGAGAAATGAGCATATACCTCGACAAATTATGAAATCAAAGGAGAAAAAATAATACAAGAAAACCCTCACTGCGTGAGGGAAAGTAAGAGCATCAGCTATTGCAGATGCTTACCCAATGGTCGATTCTCTCCCCAAAAACACTTTCCTTGGGTGGTCCCTTCTTGCGATACATGATTACCTCCATGAGTGACCCG
>JAUVCJ010000269.1 GCA_030595765.1 Thermoplasmatota archaeon
TGTTGAAGTGAAGAAGAGTGAATGTTTCGGGCGTAATTGTGAATGGTGTACTGAGAATCAATTGGCCTATCAACATCGACTAGGTCTTCCCCAGCAACATTTGCAACACACAAGGATAATGCAACCAATCCAAAAACAAACAGACATGAAAATGTCAACACTATATTAGACCAAGAGATTTTCATAACCTTACCTCCAGCACTATTTGAGACCCGATATTCGAAGAAGGTCAAAGTGGTTCGACCTTTTCTTGAAACCACATCCAAATGCTTACTTATAGATTTTATCTAACATGTATAGAGATGTGACAAGATCTGTGGCCTCTAAGTTTCAAAGCCCAGGATGCGATAGCAGCTAGGGCTATTCTTATAGCCCAGGATGATGTTGCAGTCCAGCTGGGTCGCCGTACAGCACACAGGGTTGGTTCCTTCAAGCCTGGGTGAGACGGGCGAACCGGAGGGGTGCCACAAATCAGACAGGCTTGGTTCTTCACAAGCCTGGATGAGTTGGGAGCCCCCCAGGGTCGCCGTACATGGACAGGTTTGATTCCTACAAACCTGGATGTGTAGGTAACCCCGCAGGGTCACCGTACATGACAGTTTCCAATATGCATAATCGGGCAAAGGGTCTGCTGGCTTCTTCGGTCCACTCTACAGTGTAGAACTTGTTCTTGGCATCTCTCAGGGCCTCACCCACTGTCAGGTCGTCGCCGAGCAGGGCATCCCAGTACATTGTTGGCATGTCAAAATCGCCGTAGCCCCAGCGGTCGGGATTGCCGTCTGCCAGGCCTCCGAAGAACGCGCCCCAGCTCTCTTCTGTAGCACCGATGTAGACCATTGCTCCGGCATGAAGGAATGCCAGGCTCATGAAATCCTCCATTTCCATCTCCTGGTTGTTATCCGATGTGGTCCAGACCTCAGGCCAGTCCAGCGCAGAGGTCAGGCATGATGCGCCGAATACTGGCATGGCATGAAGGTCGAGCCCGGTTATGTCCTCAGAACCGATGCGATCCCAATCATCATTGTTATCATGGGTAGAGCTCCACATGTGATACCACCCATCTGGGTAGCCGTGGCCATCGTAGATGACTGCGTTCATGTCTGCCATGATATTAACAGCACTGACCTCGTCCAGAGGTATGATGTAGCGTCCCAGGATACGCCTGGGCGTTTCTTTGATAGCTATCATCTGATTCTGTAAGAAGACAGCCTGCTGTTGGGTGGCAGAGAAGGTATCGGCGTCTCCAACCACCAGGGAGTTGACGATCTCGGCCCTGCGGTTCCATTCTCCAGAAGAGTACTCATATTCATCGTATCCGATGCTTCTGGCTGCAACTGCGCTGGTGTCCAGTATGTCCTGGCCAATTGTCCTGCCATAGGCAAGCTCCATTGTGTAGAGCCTTTCATCGAGCTGATGCCAGTTTGATTCTGTATAGTTATCATTCGGATCCAGTCTCACATCAAGGTCAGCATAGAATTGGTCAGTAGCTACGTATTCCTCGCCTTTCTCGTCCTGGTCAACGTTCTCGTACCATATCGGGCTTTTCAGATACATCATGGGTATCGCAGCTGGCCCTCCTGCGATGGAAACGAATTTGGCGTTCTGGCCAAGGCTCATCATAAGGTCTACTGCCTTGTCTATCATGGAGTCGACCCTGACAGCCTGATAGTTAACATCCATCTGGTATGATAGCTCCATATCATCAGGCAGGACATCAGGGTCTTCCCCTCTTTCGCCTGAGCCAGCATCGCTCATGCCGAAGCCCAGTAATTGAATTTTCGTGTAATTGATGGAAAAGTCATCTGCAATGACAAGAGCCCTGTGCTCGGATGCGAGTACCGCAGCAGTCAATGATGTGCCGTGGATCTGGATCTTGGAGCATTCCATGTTGATGTCAGAAGGGTTGGCAACAACGATGTAGTCTGACATATCGCCGTCTTTGAGAATGGAGATATAGAACTCCCAGATGGCTTCCATGGCCCCCAATTGCGTCTTGCCAAAGCCTCTGTACACCATCGAGTCTCCAGCCAGAACCACATTTTCTACTTCCTTTGACTTGAGAAACTGCTCGACTCCAGGCCCGTTTATGAGCAATGGGGCATTGAGGTAGGATGCAATTGCAGAGGCCCGAACTGCCCAGGTGTAGTCCTGAGCTACAACTGCCACGTGGATGTCTTCCCAGTACATGTTGGCAATCCCAATCGTAATGGAACTGGCATCGTCTCCGAAGCTGTTGACAGGTACTTCTACAGGCTTGTACTTCTTGATGGGGGCTGGTATTTCCTGACCAGTTGAGAAAAAGAGCGGTACGTATCCGCCACCTTTGCCGCTACCAGCAGAAGCAACCGATACGAATCCGATTGCACCCATTGCGCCTTGCGTGTCACCTTCAGCGATGGTGACCATCAATGGGTCGTTCTGCATGAGCTTCTGGCTGTTGTAGGAGAGCTCAAAAGGTGGGTTGGAGCCGAATAGCTCCACAGGTTTTACTATCAGCAATGTA
>JAUVCJ010000281.1 GCA_030595765.1 Thermoplasmatota archaeon
AACTGGCCCAAGCCTGTGAGCGAGTTCAAAAAGAACCCAACAGAGTTCAATTGCGATTTCTGCAACTACAGAAGATTGTGCAACCCAACATCAAAATAGGATAGTGTTCAAATGCCGCGAAGACCCTTAAGAAAATTGGATATAATCCTTCCAGTTGGTTTTTTGGGGCACGCGTTGTATGTTTGGAGCCTTGTTATAATAATGCTCGGAAATATTTCTGGCTTACTCTTGTTAATTGCTGGTGTCGGGGTTATTGCTTTCATTTCTATGGCTAGTTTGCTGTTCTCAAAAACAAAAAAATCTCATTGCAACATCTATTATGAGCTGGTACTTTTTTATAATCCTATTTATCCAGGCCATTCCCTTCCTACGAGATAGGACCCCACTCTCTCATTTCCTCATAAATATATTGGAAATTATCCAAGCAGGCATCTCTAATAAAAACCTTCAATAAGAAACTAGATATATCTTCCTCTTGTTCTTGTTAACATACACAGGAGGCAACATAATGACAATCGAGTTATTTGGATACGGACTGGAGGACAGGCTCCCATACATCGGGGTGAGTCTCTGGAACCTCTTCATGTTCTTGATCGTGCTTGTAATAGGAATTGTTGTTGTGAAAATGGCAGCCAGCTCCATGAAAAAATCAATGCTTAAGCGAAAGGTCTCGGAAATTCTAGCGGACTTTATGGCAAGGATTACACGGATGATCCTCTACATATTCGTTGTTAGCATCGCCCTGAGTTTCCTGGGCATAAACGTCGGCGCTGCCATGGTAAGCATCTCTGTAGTCCTTGGCTTCGTTTTGGGCTTTGCCTTGGGTGACACTCTCTCGAACATTGCAGCAGGCTTCATGATAGCAATAACCAAGCCGTTTAAGGCCGGAGATTATGTAACGGCCAACGGAGAAAGCGGCGTCATCAAGACCGTTGGGATAAGCGTGACCGAGCTTGACACTCCCGACAACAAGCGCATCATCATCCCGAACAAAGCGGTATGGAGCTCCAACATCACTAACTTCACAAGAAACCCAATACGCAGGATCGACATGACATCGGGAGTGAGCTATACTGATGACCTGGATAACGTGGTCCAGACCACCCTCAAAATAATAACTTCAGACCCACGAGTCCTCAAAAAGCCTGCACCACAGGTGGCTGTCAACAAGATGGCGGATTCGGCTGTTGAGTTCGTTGTCAGACCCTGGGTCAAGACCGCTGATTACTGGGATGTCTTCTTCGACCTCCAGAAGGCCATCAAGAAAGGCTACGACCAGGCTGGCATCTCCATCCCATTCCCGCAGATGGATGTCCACATGCAGGAGAAATAGAACAGCGACAGCCACCATCGCTCCGGCTAATAGGCTATGCCAACGCAGCATGATCAGAGATGGTATCCTATCAAGTCCAGGCACCTCCTCAAACCAAACCAGCACCGTCGCAACCCCCCAATGCCCTGGGTGCAATACTAAATTCGCTGTTGACCCAGGCGCCACTGCCATGCAGTGCCCATATTGTGGGGCGAGAGGAAAGATGGGGTAAGAATTGATTGTTCTACTAGAGGCGTGTGAAGGGTTTTAGTATCAAATTTCTACTTCTGAGGCGTTATGGAAAGGTTTATTAGCATTTTTGAAGCTATATCTAACCTGGCGAGAATTATGAACGATGTCGATATTCTAGTAGAGCTTCGTGAAATTAAAGAAGAAATAGCATACATAAAGGAGCATATGGTGGATATTGATTATTTTCTAACACCTAAAGAGGAAAACCTCATTGAGGATGCCTTGAAAGAGCATGAGAGAGGGGAGACTGTCAAAATGACAGACTTTAAGAGGGATGAATAGTGGCTTTTGATATCTATTTTGGAAGCAGTGTCACCAAGTTCTTGAAGAAAGCCGATGCGATATTATACCAGAGGATTGCTGAAAAGCTTCAAGCTCTCTCCAATAACCCCTTCCCACAGGATGCAAAACGGGTACGTGGGCACAAAGAAAAGGTTTTCCGGGTCAGAATTGGAGATTTTCGAGTGTTGTATATCATTTCTTTGGAAAAGAAAGAAGTTCTAGTGATAAACATCGACAAAAGACCTAGGGCTTATAAATGAAGATTAAAGATCAACGCTTTGATTGTTGTTGACATCTGCTCCAAACATAAGACTTATCAATGTTTCAGCCGGTTACCAACATCATTCGGGTGGAGTTGGGC
>JAUVCJ010000132.1 GCA_030595765.1 Thermoplasmatota archaeon
ACAGCGAACTTGAGAATGTCTATCCATTGCCTAGACCTGTCGTCGCCGATCTCCTTGCGTATATAGGCCATGTCCAGTATGTCAAGATGAGCCATTGTATCGGCTGTAAATCCCATGCGCTCCATCTGGAAGCGCAGGCTCGGCTCTGTCTGCTCCAGCGAGAGATATATACAGTTCTTACCCTCGAACAGAGCATTATTGTACAGAATTGAGTAAGTCATGCAGGACTTGAGGGTTCCCGGACCTCCTGCCACCAGTATCAAGTGGCCTTTGGGTATCCCGTCTTCCATTTTATCATCCAGGTCCTTTACATAAGTCTTGACAGGTACGTAATCCATTGGCAGTTGCCTCCGATTGGGTATTGCTAGGCGGTGAAAAATAGTTTGCCCTCAAATACTGCTCATGTCCCGCTTCAAAAGAGCCAAGTGTTCCTCACCTATAGCAGTCTCATTGACAGGCACCAGCAAGGTTCCGTTCTTGATAGCAACCTGGTCTTGAAGGCTGTGCACGAACTTTAGGACCTTTGAAAAGTTGTTATGAACAACAAGATACTCCAACCCATCAAGAAGTACAACGCCGCTATCCTGCTTCTCAAGATGGTCGCCTATTGCGTAGATTATCCTTTCTAGATGCACCGGGCTAATGGCCTCGTCTGTCATGTTGGTGCTTAGCCACCTTACTTCCAATCCTTCCAGACCTAGCTGTTCCCTGACCTTGTCTGGATGTGTCCGCGACAGACACATACCATGATGGCCAGCTCCTACCATCTGCTTGAAGCATTGAAAGGCTCTAGCGGAATCCTGGGTTACTAAAAGATAGCTGTCACCAGGCTTTGGTGTTGGGCATTCTGGAGGAGGGGGCGGAGCCTGTGCAGTTGCTTGCCCAGTTACTGCTCCTTGCTCCAGTGGCTTTGCTTGACCCTCTAGCTGCTCCCCAGATGCTTTGCTCTTAGGCTGTGGTGGGGGTGGCGGCGGCAGAATTGGGGCTTTGCCCTCCACAAGACTGGATGTAGGCTTTTCAGATGCTTTTTCCTCTAAATCGCCCTTTGGCTTTCCAACGGGTTTGCCTTTGGCTTTGACTCCTGCTTTAACTCCTGCCTTCTCTTCCAAGCCTGCACTGTCAGTTGCTTTCTTGCCTGCGCCACTTAACAAGCTGCGCAGCTTATCTCTAAAGATGAACAGCGTAATTCCAACAGCAACCAATGGAATCAGCAATGGAATGATGCCTGCCCACGGATCAACTTCACCTACCTGGAGGGATATGCTATTGGTGGAAAACTCTGCAATGGGCTGGCCATTAGTATTGGTGTAGTAGCATGTTGCTCTTATGGGAATGGATTGGCCACTTGCGATGCCATCTTTAACAGTCACGCTGAAAAGTATGTAGTATGAACCAAAGCCCACATCTTGTGCCCGCCATCTCTTTACAACACCAGCATCGTTGGGTACTGGCCATGGTGTAGCAGTCTCGTTGGGGGTGGAGGTAAACTCCAGGTTTTCGGGTATCGTGATGTTTATCCAGACCAGATCTGCAAGAGCTCCGCCAAGGTTTGAATAGTCGATTCGGAACTGGAGCATATCCCCGGACTGGACCTTGAGCTCAGCATCCTGGAGTGAAATTGATGATTCGAAAAGAGTGCCTATCACTGTCGATACCGTTTCCGAGCTGACCCTGGGCTGGCTTGCTCCGTGCTCGTTGCGGTAGTCCGCAGTTGCTGTATTATCAAGCGAGATGCCATTGTTTATCTGGGAGTCGACCAAAGCAGTGAAGGTCACGCTTTTTTGCCCACCTGGTAGAATATCCAGCAGATCGAAGGTGACCAGTCGGCCTGAAGGTATTGCCCCATCTGTTGAGGAGTGATATTGGGCCGAGGCCGGAAGTGTGTCATTGAGCCAGATGCCAGTTGCGTTCTCGTCTCCCTGATTCTCAACTGTCAGTGTGTAGGTGAGCTGATCGCCAGCGCTTGCTCCTGCTAGGTTAACGGACTTGGAAAGAACCAGCTCAGGCTCTGCCATTACAGAACCGCACAAGATAGATAGAATAAATAGCGGAAGCAGGAAGAGAAAAACAATGGAACGGGTCTGGTTCTTCTTCATTAAAATCTCACTTCCTGGCAGGCAAATAGTAAATTCAATAGCCGCTATTAAGCCTTTGGTGTAAAAGCATGTGCATACTTTCAGACAGGGATATATTAGAGGGCATGGATAAGGGAATACTGTCCATCGAGCCCTTTAACAGGGACAATCTCACCTCCAACGGTTTCGACCTTTCGATAGGCCAGGTTCTGCTCGTACCTGGAGGGGAGCCGATCAAGGAGGGAACGGTACTGGTACCGGCCCAGAGCTGGTTTGCCATCGGAACCAGGGAATATGTAAAGTTCAGTGGCCTGGTTGCCGGGTCATTATGGATCCGCTCCTCCTGGGCAAGAAAAGGGGTGCTGGCATCCTTTGGCAAGGTGGATGCAGGATTCGAAGGGACCCTGACGCTTTCGGCATACAACAGCAAGAATGAGGAGATTGAGATACCGATCGGCAACACCTTCGCCCAGCTAGTGTTTGAGCGTATGTGCTCTGAGCCTCTCAATAAATATGATGGAGCATACAAGGGCCAGGTCGACATAAAGCTAGAAAAATAGAGGCGCAGTCGATATCGTATTTCGGTTGGGACTAAACACCCATACTGAAGTTTCCACCTCCATTGTAATGACAAACATTATTGGGGTTTTTATATCGGTTGAGGTCTTTTCCAAAATATGTTCTTGGCCTTCAAGAGAGATATGCTCTTGGCCTTCACGAAAGGCTTTTCAACCCTAATTCCATTGCGGCGCTGGGGGCTAAATCATGGAAAAAGACCTTATCTCCATCATGGACGTCAAGGACGAGATCAACGACATTCTGGAACTGGCAGCATCGCAGAAAGCAAGCTGGAAAAAGGGCAAGAGGGACGAACCTCTTAAGAATTTGAGCCTGGGGATGATATTCGAGAAGCCATCCACCAGAACCAGGGTAAGCTTCGAGGTGGGTATGACCCAGTTCGGTGGACACTCGCTATATCTGAGCCCAAATGATCTTCAGATGGGCAGAGGCGAGACCATTGCAGATACAGCAAAGGTCCTAAGCCGTTTTGTTGACGGGATCATGTACAGAGCTTTTGATTACAGGGTGATGAGAGAGCTAGCTGATAACGCCACTGTACCGGTTATTAACGGATTGGATGACCTGGAACATCCTTGCCAGATATTGGCCGACCTGCTGACGATCAAGGAGCACAAGGGAAAGCTGCGCAATCTCAGGCTTGTATATCTGGGTGATGGCAACAATGTATGCAACTCCCTTCTATTCGGATGCGCCACTGTCGGGATGGACATTATAGCCTGCGTACCAGAGGGTTACGAACCTGATGCTGGCATTCTGGAAAAGGCAAAAGGCCTTGCAACCAAATACAAGACCCTTGTGGAGGTCTCCCACGAGCCACAGGCGGCGGTCAAGGGAGCTGATGTGCTCTACACCGATGTTTGGGTATCTATGGGGGAAGATGACGAAAAGGGAGAGAAAGAAAGGAAATTCGGCCCGTTCCAGATCAATAAAGCGCTGGTGGATGGGGCCAAGCCAGACTGCATCGTGCTCCACTGCCTTCCAGCCCACAGAGGTGTTGAGATAACCGACGAGGTCATTGATGGAAAGAACTCTGTGGTGTTCGACCAGGCGGAAAACCGATTGCATGCCCAGAAGGCAATTATGTATCTGCTAATGAAGAAAGAGTGAAGTGTATCTGAGAGTAATCAGAGGTGATAAAGAATGAAACTAGTAGAGTGTGTTCCAAATTTTAGCGAGGGAAGAGACCAGACCATAATTGATGCGATAATTGCAGCCATCAGCGAAGTGGAAGGCGTGACCCTTCTGGATGTTGACCCAGGGGCCGATACCAACAGAACAGTGGTGACATTGATAGGCACCCCTGAGTGCGCGATGGAAGGAGCTTTTCAGGGAATCAAAAAGGCAAGCGAGATAATAGACATGCGCAACCACACCGGAGCTCATGCAAGGCAGGGTGCTACCGATGTCTGTCCATTCGTTCCTGTTGCTGGAGTATCAATGGAAGAGTGTGTGGAGCTTGCCAAGCAGCTTGGTGAAAGGGTTGGAAAAGAACTTGAGATCCCTGTATATCTGTATGAAAATGCAGCAAGTAAGCCAGAATGGCAGAACTTAGCAGAGGTTAGAAAAGGCGAGTATGAGGCGTTGCCAGATAAGTTAGGTAAGCCTGAATGGAAGCCTGACTACGGCCCAGACCAGTACAACGAGAAGATTGCCAGAACTGGTGGGGTGCTGATAAGCGCGCGTGAGTTTCTCATTGCCTACAACGTGAATCTCAACAGCAGGGACACAAAGCTGGCCAAAGAAATTGCATTCACGATCAGGGAGAAAGGGCGCGCCAAGAGGGACGAGAACAGAAAATTTGTAAAGGACGAGAACGGCAAGAACATAATGGTGCCAGGAACCCTAAAAGCAGTCAAGGCCGTTGGCTGGTACATAGACGAATATGGAATTGCCCAGGTGTCCATAAATATGGTTAACATGAATGTCTCCCCACCCCACATGGTGTTCGAGGAATGCAGAAGGGTTGCCCACGAACTTGGCGTCAGGGTGACTGGCTCCGAGCTGGTGGGACTCCTGCCCCTCAAGGCCCTCACAGATGCCGGTAGATATTATCTGGAGAAGCAGGGCAACTCCACAGGGGTGCCAGAGAAGGAGCTTATCCACATAGCCGTCCAGTCACTTGGTCTTGACCAGCTTGGACCCTTCGACCCCATGAAGAAAATTATTGAATATCAATTCGGCCAGGACCCAAACGCCCTTACTGCAATGACCCTCAAAGAATTTGCAGATGAGGTCTCAATAAATTCCCCTGCACCAGGTGGAGGGAGCGTTGCAGCATTGGGTGGCTCACTGGGAGCGTCGCTGGCTACAATGGTGTCAAATCTCACCCACATCAAGAAGGGCATGGTGGACCTGCGTCCTGAGATGGAGGATGTGGCCATTCAGGGTCAGATTGTCAAGGATGCCCTGATGAAGGCAATTGATGATGACACTGCGGCATTCAATGAAATTATCAAGGCCATCCGGCTTCCAAAGAAAACCGACGAGGACAAACTGGCCAGAAACAATGCCATCCAGGAGGCATATAAACTGGCAGCGAACGTACCAATGCAGACCGCTAGGGACTGCCTAAAAGCAATGGAGCTTGCCCGCATTGTTGCGCAAAAAGGTAATCCAGCATCTGTGACCGATGCCGGTGTCGGAGCGCTCTTTGCCAAGGCTGGTCTGGAAGGAGCGGTGCTCAACGTTCTTATCAATCTTACAGACATCGAAGACCAGGAATTCTGTAGCTCCCTCAGCAATGAGTGTGAAGCCCTTAGAAAGGACTCTGACGGCCTGGCGCAAATCATCAAGGACATAGTTGCGCAGAAGATGGAATAAGTTCGATGCAAAGGTCATGCAAAAAGCAAGTGGGATTGAGATCTCAGACAAGTATCAGAAGCATTTACCCGCGCATTACAATGGTACCAGCCAGGTAATCACCAATTCTCTGGCGCCATGGGTTCCTTGACATTGTTACGTAGCCGATTATGTAGCCAAGTGGCAAGAAATCAAGAGGCCGGATCATGTTCCGTGTCAAAGCTCCCATGAAGCCCAAGCGGGTCTGATCCACTTCCACCACCCTGATCTTGACCAAACGCTTACCCAGCGTTCGCCCCCAAAGGGTCTCGCAGGTTGTGAAATATACCATCTCCGATGCCAGCATCAGCAATAGAAAGGCCATGAACCATACCGAGCCGAAAGGATCGCTGATCTTGAATGCCGAGGGATATATCGATACAAGAACGACATAGGCGCTTATCCATAGTGCAACCAGAAACAGCATGTCAAAGATATAGGCTACTGATCTGGCCTTGATGGTTGCGAATGACTTTATTTCCAATGCATGTATCCTTAGCATCAGGTTCCTTGCAGTGACCAGACACCTGTATGCAACCACCTGAGAATGGTCTTTGCCCTCTGCAATGGCTATTAAAAGATTAAAATCCCCAAGATGATATGGGTTTAGACCTAGAGTTCTTAGAACCTGTGTCGGCTCCTGCTTTAGCCCGTAACGTGCCCCGGCCTTTCTGGCTTTTTGCTCAACTGCCTTCATTGCCAAGGTTACAACCAGATGATACTGCCCCTCGGTGTAGGCCTTCTCTGCCCTGCTCAGGGTCGCATCAATAGAAGCCTGAATTCCCTCCATCCGTCCAAGGATTCTGGGGCTATTTTTAAGGCTTTTTGTGGCTGTAAGAAAATGCGGTGCCATTGCCAGAAGTCCTGCAATGAAGACCATGTCCATGATGCCAGCTCCACCGATGGACCCAGCTGCAACGGTTGTCGCTCCGGTTTGTGTAGATAGCTGGAGTGCCGAGATTATCTCGGGTATACGCACGATATCCGCACCGATAAGCACCCCGAGAGTAGCCACGACATAGGCATATGGTGCAGCAATTATAGCATCTCTTTTGTATAGAACATAACCCAGGCCAGCAGCGGCCATGGATGGGAACAGGAAATATGGGAACTCGCTATACACCCCGATAGATGGTTCGAACGTGGTCACCATGTAGGTCATCACAGACACCGCTAACACCCCAAGGGCAGCCATTCCTTTGGAGCTTATCTTGGTCCTGAACAGGTGAATTGAGATGGCAATTG
>JAUVCJ010000243.1 GCA_030595765.1 Thermoplasmatota archaeon
AGGAGAACTTCAATGTCAGAGCCATTCACCGCCAGAGCCTGTTCGAGGGATGGAACTACGTCTCCTGGGTATCCAGAGAGTCTCAGAGCATTTTGGATGGACTTGCAGGCCTAACACCATACGATGGAACCAACCCAGGGATCGCAGATTACGATAAGGTCGTAAGATGGAATCCGTTCACACAAGATTGGGAGAGCTATCACTCGGACGCTACACCTGACGATTTCACAATGTTCGAGCCTGGCTGGGGTTATGCAATACACATCCTCAATGGCGACAAGGTCTGGCTCTACAACGAGACTCAGAACCTGATGACCCTGAACGAGCTACCCAACGGAACATTCGCTGGGCCCACCAACTTCGATGCAGCACCAAATAGCGGCAATCCAGACAACATCGACCTCTCATGGAACACTGCGCTTGGCACATCCTACTACCGCATCTACCGCTCCAACAACAGATGGGACTTTGACTTCACCGACCCAGTGCAAATTACTGGCGACAGTTCAGTCTCAAGCTGGATAGATAACACAGCAGGCATGAACCTTACTGGAGACTACAACCAGACAGTCTATTACTACATTATCAGAGCAGTTGACGCTGGTGGCTTTGAGGAGAAGAACTACAACGTAGTGGCCCTACATCGCATGGACCTGATAGTTGGCTGGAACTACATAACCTGGGACATCCAGGCAGAGGTTGACATCAAGATCGTGGGCATGGCCAGCATGGACCCCTACAACGCCTACTACGATGCAGTTGTAAGATACGACCCGAACAGCCAGGATATGGAAGCCTACAACCCAGGCCTGCCAGACATATGGAACGACTTCAGCACCTTCCAAGAGGGTTACGCCTACGCCATCCACATGAAGCAGGACTACAGATGGTGGTATACCGAGAGCTAAAAAAAAGAGAACAAAACCTGCTCCATCACCATTATCCATCATGGTGCTCCTGCACTACCAGCCATAGCAATCGATATGCTAGCCACATCGCCTGAGGCGCAAAAAAGCACGAAAGTTTTATTAGCCCGCTAATAGAATGTCCTTATGGTGAGATAATGAATATCAGCATCGAGGTCACGGAAAACATCCTTGACTATCTAGATAAAAAAGTCCAGTCTGGATTCTACAAGAGCCGCAGTGAGGCTGTCAGAGAAGCAATTCGAGACATGATCCAGAGAGACCTGAAAGAGCTAATGGAGTCCAAGGGAATCACGATGGAGAATTTGGACAAACTCAGAGGAGAGGTAGCGGATGAACTCGTCAAAAAGAAGTTCGGCAGAAGGCTTGAAAGCAATAGTTGACACGAACATCATCTTTTCCGCCATAATTTCTCCTGATGGGAACGAGAACAGATTATTTGATTTGGCAGATCAGGGAAAGCTGAACATCATCATTTGTGACTATGTTCTGGATGAAGCAAAAGCCATCTTGGAAAGAAAGGGCATCAACCCTGAAACACTTACTAATTTTCTGGACACCTACAATAATATTCACATTGAGGATATTGGACACCTAGAGAATGAAGAGATCAAAAGAGCTATAGACAATGTAACTGACCATAAAGACCGCCCAATTTTCATCTTTGCATACAGGTTTATAAAGAATGATGAACAAGTGTTTCTAATTTCAGGTGATAAGGATTTGAGAACCCCAAAAGTAGTCAAGAAGCTAAACGGCCAGTCATTAAGTACCAGGGAATTTTTAACCATACACATCGGAGGATTATAGATGGTTGTACACCGAGACTGGTTAACTAGGAGCCTATGAACAGGGCATCTCTAATTGATAATGAGGGCTCCCTGGGAATTCCCGAGGATAATTATATATCACAGAGGGCATTCTGTATTTCAGGAATGAAGTACGAAAGAGAATCGTGGTGGCCAAATGGAAGATAAGAACGATATTGGCAATGGGGCAACTTTAATCGAATCAAAAAAAGCCAGCCATTTAGTCTGGCTTAGCAATCGGAAAATGTGGCTTCCATGGTTAATATTGAGTTTAATCTCACCTATAATGGTTTTCTCCTTTATTGAATTTTATTCCTCTCTTCTACACAATCCAGAAAGTATGGGTTGGCTGAAGTATATGATGCCCTCAATTATGTGCTTCGGTATGTTGATAGTAGTAACAAAATTCATGGTATTCAAGGTCGGTATTTCTGATCAAGGATTCGTATGTGAACACTTGCTTAACAAGAAAATATATTTTCATTGGAAACACATGAAAGGAATCGTAAATAATTCTTTAAGAAACCGCTCATATTACATTGTCATCCTGAAAAAAAACATTTTTGGAGGACCAAGAGGGAACGAATACCATTTAACACCTAATTTTACCAAAGAAATCATTATCGCCATCCGAAAGAGTTACAGACAATATAAATTTAGCCAGACGGGATCCAGAGGGGTAAATCGAGGTTCATTGACTATAACGCAGAAAAAACTAAAAAATGAGTTTGATGCAAAGGTCAAATCAACCAATTTAAAGATCCTCAGATATGTTCTAATACTGTTTATTTCAATGATTCTCCTTCCTGTTGTAACACTCTATTTTGGGGGCGTTTCAAAAACCACTTATAATATCGTAATAATCCCAACAATCATTCTAGCATGCGTTCTAATTATATTCCTTATTTTATTTGAGCTGTGGATGTATAGTAAACGAAAGAAATATTCAAAGGATGGGGTGTAACTGCCAAATAGCTCAGTTTTGAGGTAAGTATTAAATAAGTATTTGTTATATAGACTTATATAACGGGTGATGCAGTTGGCAACTTCGGCAAAAGGTTCTTCTCAGGGCATCTTACACTATCCCCAGCTCGATACTGTGCTAATGGTGGAGGACTTCATTCGGGAGCACAGCGGTGAATACAAAAAGAGGGCACTCTGGGAGAGCCTTCCAAAAAAGATGATGTATCAGACCTACTGCGTTGTTTTTGATTACCTGGCAGAGTCCGGCAAGATCGCAGTTGATGCAGATGGCAAGATTACCTGGATATTCAACCCAGAGCTTGTCAGAAAGTATCTTAAGAAGGAACCTCTTTTTGTTAGGTAAGGATTGTCATAGAGGGACGAGCATGAAATCTGGAGTGGTTTTTTCAGATGAGACGCTAAGTAGGGTGGACTGCGCACTCGGCACCCCC
>JAUVCJ010000193.1 GCA_030595765.1 Thermoplasmatota archaeon
ATGACCCTGAGAGAATAGTTATAGGAGCTGGAATTGCTCGGAGTCCCATCATCGGTCACGGTCACATCTATCCAATACCATCCGGTCTGCGAATCTGTAGGAGTGCCTGAGACAATTCCTGTTACTGGGTCGATGCTTAACCACGAGCTTCCATTTGTATCCATGCTCCAGGCCATTGTGTCCAACTCCTCGTCAGTAGCATCGAAATCCACAGAATACGGCGAATATGCCAGTGTTGTCTCAAGTGCTGCAGGCAGAGGCAATGTCATTACTGGTGGGTCGTTGTTTGGGATCACAGTCAAAGTGAAGTTAAGCCAATCGCTCCCGCCATTCCCATCATCAACCATGATGCTCACGTTATACCAGCCAATGTCAGTCTGCAAAGCAGTGCCTGTAAGCTCACCTGTTGCCGGATTGAGGGTGAGGCTTGCAGTCAGGTTGCCTGGAGGGTTATCTAGGATCCAAGTTATTGTTCCCTGGCCATCATCGGTGCTGTTGATGTCGCAGTAGTATGCCCAGTCCTCATGAGCATCAGGGCAACTAACTGTTGTAATCAAAGGCTGAGTGTTGTTGATCTGGAGTGTGAAGTTTCTCGAGGTCCGGCCTCCGTTGTTATCTTGAACTGTGATATTCACCCAGAACCAGCCCACGTGGCTGTTGTCTGGTGTGCCAGATAGATTGCCGGTGGTGGTGTTGATAGATAGCCATGTTGCGTTGGTATCAAGATACCAGCTGGTCGACTCGACTATGTCGTTGTTCACATCACCAACTGCCACGCTCATGGGGTAGGAATTCGCTCCGAGATCGATAAGGGCGAGCTGGTCATAGCCTGACCCATTCCAGGCCAAGACCATTATGTTGTTGTCATCACGATTTGCAACTATGACCTCATTGAGAGTGTTGCGGTTGATGTTTGCGATAACCACAGATACAGGGGTGTTTCCCACTGTGGTAACAACCTGAGGTTCCCAATCAATACCATTCCAGATGCTTGTTGTCAAGGAGTCTGAGTTGTAGTGGGCAGCAACGACATCATTCTTGCCATCACCATCAACATCCCCAATGGAAATTGAACGTGGTTGAAGGCCAGTAGCAAGAGTGGTTGTAGCATTCCAAGTGTTGTTGTACCAAAGTTTAATTACCACATCATTTAGAGCCCGTCTGCCTGCAACGATATCGTTCTTGCCATCATCATTAATGTCTCCAATGGCCAAACTCCAAGTTCTTCCACCTACATCGATATCTTCTTTCCCGTCCCATGCACCAATGGATTCATTCCATCTGTAGAGCGATAGGAGATTGGTGCTGTAGCTTCCGGCTATTATGTCGTTATCGCCATCATTATCCACATCAGCAACCTGCACAGAGCAAGGATTAGTATTGGTCGAGATCAAGGGTGAGCCTGGGGCTTCCTCCCAACCGACACCATTCCACTGAAATACCTGGATGTTATGAGAATTCCAATTTGCGACAACGATCTCATTAAGGCCGTCGTCATTATTGTCTGCATCACCAATTGCAACACCGTATGGTTTTAAGCCTGTATCTATATAATCCCTCTTCCACACATGGCCATTCCATTTGAACACTGTGAGATTTCCGATTTCGTTTGATGTGACAAAATCAATGTCGCCATCGTTATCAGCATCTCCGGTGGCTACCCAGGTCGGTTTTGCATTGGTTCCAATGGCGTATGGGTCAGGTGTGCTCCATCCATCTTCGGTCCAATTAATGATCGTGCCAGTGTTTGCCATCCACTCAGCGGTAACGATATCCGGCCCCTGGAGCCAATCGTCATCTGAGCTGTCATAATCATTCCAGTATGGTTGGTCTTCAGTTGCATAGATAATATCTGTGGTTGTGATCGTTGGCAGGGTGTTGGTGACAGTCAGGGTATAATCCATGTATGTAGTTCCATCCATTCCCATGCCGTCATAGACCGATATATTCATTGAATAAGACCCGACTTGAAGATCCTTGGGGTTTCCAGTGATCACGCCAGTAAGAATATCTATGGATATCCACGAGGCATTTGTGTTCAAATACCAGTACATTGTCCCATCAGCATCATCGGTGGAATTCAGGTCCCGCAGATAGAGGGAATCCTCATCAATAAAATCTGCTGCAATGGCAGGTGATATGACCGGTGCTATGTTGGTAACATCTAGAGTAAAATCGACAAAGGACCATGAGGCCGGGTTTCCGTTTGGGTCACCGTCGTCTGTGACATTCACTCGGACATTATAGGTGCCCACATGAGTGTTGTTAATGGCTGAAGCATTGTACAGCCGCCCTGTAGTTTCATTTATGGTCAGGAAAGGAGCATTGGTAATGAGTGACCATGTAAAGTTCTCTGCTCCCTCATTATCGCCTTCCTCATCCAAAGCCAAGTAGTCCACATCATAGACAGAATCCTCTGGTATTGTGATAATATTCGTGGTCTGGATGACTGGGGCATCATTGACCGGGGAACATGAAATATTGAATTTGTGGTAGTCTGTACCTCCACTGCCGTCGGTTACTGTGACATTGACAAGCCAAGTTGCGCCATAGAGTCCACAATCCCCAAAGGTAGGGGTCCCTGAAAGCACACCTGTAGAACTATTAATTGTCAAATTGCCTGGTAGTGTGGTGTATGGGAATTCTAGGCTCCAAGTTATGTTTCCTGAGCCATCATCGGTGCTGTCGTAATCAACCGAGTAGAATTGATCCTCAGTTGCATTCAATGTCCAGTTGTTCGTGATCCAGAGCTTGCTGTTTGTCACGACGAGTGTGAAATTCGTCCAATCCTCTCCTCCGTACCTATCACTCACTGTGACGTTGACAAACCATTCTCCTACATCAATGTTTGCGGGTGTGCCGTACAATTCTCCTGTGGCGCTGTTTAAGGTCAGGAACGATGAATTGGTAGTAAGTGACCACTGGACAAAATGCGAGGCGTTATATGCCCATAATTCATCGTTTTCTCCAGTTTCATTATCTCCTCCAAAGAGGTATGCTATACCCCTGATAGGGTCGTATGTCATGGACATGTTTTCCCTAACTGTTAGCCCTGCTGAGGAGAATGGTCCTAACCACATCTGGTCATCAGGGAAGAAAAGCCATGTCTGATCATTCGAACCGCTTGCATCAGTTCCACCAAAGATAATCATTGCATTATTGTTTTCATCGTATGCCATTGCATGTCCAGTTCTAGCAGTAGAGCCTGAAGTGACGGCTATTGGTCCAACCCAGGTTTTTGAACTGTGAGTATATTCCCACATCTCAAGGCTAAGGCTACCATCATTACCACCGAACATCATCATCTTTCCACTGGCAGTATTCAATGCCATGGTGTGTCCAGCCCTTGCAGAAGGTGTGGCTGAGGTAGCAGAGCTCCACGAATTGCTGACCGAATCGTAGGCTCTAACATCATTGTAGTAACCACTATCTCCAAGTCCTCCAAAAAGAACCACTGTTTTTGAAACAGTGTCATAGGTTAGAGTATGGTATGCTCTTGCTGGCGGGTGGAGGAAGAACCAGGCAGCATCAAGAGCCCAGGTATGAGTGGCAGCATTGTATTCCCAGGTGTCCTTCAGGAAGGTTCCGTCCCATCCTCCAAAGATCACTGCAACGTTATTATTAGAATCAAATGCCATGGAAGCGCCAGCCCGAGGTACCAGGTCAGCACTTCCAAAATAGGGTCCAGTCCAGGCCTGGTTAATAACATCGAATTCCCAGGTCTCGTTGCTGAAGCCGCCACCGACAAGTTCCCCACCGAATAAGACTAGTACATTGTTGGCTGAATCGAATGCCATTGAGTAATTAGATCTTGCTGAAGGGCCTAACTCCCCATTAATCGGCCCATTCCAGAGGGCAGACGCATCATCATCAGAATCATAATCATAGTAATAATCCGAATCCTCATGAATGGTTGTAAGGTTTCCAGTGATGATGTCGGGTTTGACGTTGGTGACTGTGAGGGTGTAGATGTAGTGTGCTATCCCACCATTTCCATCTTCTACTGAGACGTTAACAGTCCAGGGTCCATTATCCCAGTTGTCGGGCTTACCCGGAATGTTTGTCACCTGACCAGTTGCATCAATTTGCAGAAATGAGGCGGTAGTGTCGGGCTCTATTGCCCATGTCATGTTTCCAAATCCGTCATCCGAGCAATCAAGATCATATGAGTACGCTGAATCTTCTTGGGTGGTGTCAACGTCACCAGGGGGAGTGTTAGTGATGGTTGGAGCGGTGTTATTGACGTGTAAGGTGTAATTTAGGTAGGCGGTGCCATTGGTAACGTGGTCATCTGTCACATTCACCTGAACATTGAATGTTCCTACATCGCCATTATTTGGGGTTCCAGACAATTGACCGTTTGCATCAATGGAGAGCCATGAAGCGTTTCCCCCAACATTCCATGTCATGATGCCCTGCCCATCATCTGCAGAGGTCAAGTCTAAAAGGTATCCATTGTCCTCATCAACGTAATCATCGCTAATGTCTGGGGTTATCAGGGGTGGGGTGTTGTTGACCCAAATTGTGAATTCTCTCCAGTCTAAATTGCCATGGTCATCATCCACAGATAGGT
>JAUVCJ010000265.1 GCA_030595765.1 Thermoplasmatota archaeon
CAGTCCATTGACCCTTCCTCTTCCATTGGTCAGGCCCTTTCCTCTAGCCATTCCATTTGTGAGTCCATTGGTCAAGCCCCTTGATGGTTTGGGTCTGGGAGCCTTTCCTTTGGGCTGGGGTATTTTCGGTTTGGCCTTTTCTGGTGTCTTGGGTTTGGAGAGAGGAGTCGGTTTTGCATGAGTTTCTTTCTCCTCTCGAATGCCTTCTTCAATAACCTTTTCGAACTCTGAGACCATATCCTCCAGTTCGTCTTCCTCAGTAGCAAAGGATACTCTACAGCCCGGGCAGTTCTTGGCATTGACATCCACTTCAACGCCACATAAAGGGCAATCAAATACAGCAGCATCCACCACTGCAGGTGCTGGTATATCCTCTTCTTCCTCATCCTCTTCGAACTCGGCACCGCATTTTGTGCATTTGGTGGCACTATCGGGTACACCAGTCCCACAAAGTGGGCATTCGAAGGTTAAATCCTCCTCTTCATCATCAGGAGGTGGTATATCCTCCTCTTCATCTTCAGCAAACTCGGCCCCACATTTAATGCATTTTACAGCATCTTCAGGAACTCCAGTCCCACATAGCGGGCACTCGAACATAAGCCCTTCATCAAGGGGGGCCTCAACCTCCTCAATTTCTTCTTCATCAGCAAATTCGGCACCACAATCCGGGCAGGCGTTCGCATCTTCAGGCACTCCACTCCCACAAAGCGGGCATTCAAATGAGAATCCAGCCCCTTCATCATCACTGCTTTTCTCATCAAGTTCAGCAACAGCCATTGAAGCATTGTCCATGGCGGTCTTGTAGCATTCAACAGCTTGGCTGTGCTCACCTAGGCCGGTATAGGCATCACCTCTTAGATTCCACAGGTTCTTTGAGTGCTTGTCCAGCTCTTCTAAATGCTCCAGCGCTTCCAGTGCGGCCTGATGCTCGTCAGAATTGATAAGTTCTTCAGCCAGGTCTGCCCAAAGTCCAGGGTCTTCCGGGGCATCCTCCAGTTTGCTTCTGAATTCCTCGATCTTTTGGGCTTTCTTAGTGGATTGGGGAGACTCAGAATCAACCTTGGACCATCGCTTTGCAAAGTCCTCAGCAAAGGTTTTCTTCTTTTCCTCGGGCATGGTGCTTTGTCCTCCCCGGAACAAACGACAATGAAAAATTGGAGAAGTAGGGTTCATTAAAAGTTACATATATATAAACTATGTAAGTCAAAATTGTTCTAGTGTGGGACATAGATGTTAGTAAAAGTGACAAAAATTTGTACTTCGTTTCAGGCAAGTTGGAGCTTCAGCTTGTCGATGGCGGCAACAGGCGTGGGGTCGACTCCTCTTAAAAATGCCAGATATAGGCTGGTATAGTCTGCGAAGAATATGTGGTTGAACATTCTAGCAAGTAAACTCTCACCATCTGGCCACACCTCCACGATGCGTCTAGCATGGGGTTTGAGGAAAATTTCCCCAGTCAGATCGAGTCTTCTTGAGTAGCAGCTGTCATCCTCGCGATCCCTTATCATGACCACGGTTCTTTCTGAAGTATCGGTTACTCCTGACCATCCGACGATGCCGTTGTGATTCATTTCAGGTACGGTCGAGTACCAGGCTAGCATCTTGGAATTCTCATTGAGCTGGCACTTCCAGCGGTTTGCTATCACTTCGAGGCTGGGTGAGGAGTATATGGCTGGCACTGAATCGACAAGGGAGAGTGCCAGTTCCTTGGCTGCGTTGTCCAACCTGGTGATACTAGGATTAAGCCTGGTGTTAGCGCTTTTTAGTGCTGATTCGATAAGTGGTATCTCGTTATCAATGTCAAACAAACCAAGATGTTGGCATAGAAGTGCTATCGGCATGAAGAGAAGGCCAAGCGCAGTTCGTGGGGGATATCCTGATGGTATTATGACGGATGGAATGTCCTTTTCCTGGCAGATCTCCAGAAGTTTCCCTCCAGATGTTATGGCCATGATCTGGGCTCCTTTGTGGATGGCCTGATCCATTGCGGAAAGGGTTTCGCTTGTGTTGCCTGAATAGCTGACCATTATGATGAGGGTTCTAGAACCCACATAGCCAGGCAGAAATGGCGACCTGTTAACATGAATTGGTACTGGACTGGATTTGCCAACCCAATTGAGTAATACGTCTCCACTGATGGCAGAGCCTCCCATCCCGCATATTAGAATAGATGTTGGCTTGAAGCCCTCGAAACCATCGAGGTCAATTCTGGAGAAGCAAGATTGTGCAACCTTAAACTGAAGGTGAAATTCAGGCAGGCGCCTAAGCATATCAGAGGCATCCAGCTTTTTCATTGCATCCATATCATCAAGGACATTTCCATCAATCTTCATCAATTTTGCATATGCCGCCGTGGTTATAAATGCTTAGGTAAATTGAATTCCAGCCCCGCAAGTGTTATATTGGACAGTGGTATTCCATTTTTGCGAGCATTCCCGGCTTAGCTTTGTTCATAAAGTGACCGGAAACTCCTTTAACCTATTTGATTAGCACCCATCATCCCGACTTAGCTTTCGTAGCTGTTGTTGCACAACAGCCACTCAGCTTCGTCGCTCATTCGCAAAGCTTCTTCCCGACTTAGCTTCCGTAGCTATTATAAGATAATAGCCACTCAGCGAAGTCGTCCATTCGCAAAACC
>JAUVCJ010000047.1 GCA_030595765.1 Thermoplasmatota archaeon
GAACAAGACACCCTTCAGAGTGGCGCTGAACAAGCTGGATCGCATCCAGAGCTGGCGGGAGCACCCGAACACACCGTTCCTGGAATCTCTCGCGGACCAGAACCAACAGACCCGGGACTTGCTGGATGAACGCATCTACAAGATTATTGGCAAGCTCTACGAGAGAGGCTTTTCCGCTGAAAGATACGACAGGGTCTCGGATTTTACAAGGAACATCGGCCTGATACCAATTAGCGCCAAGACCGGAGAGGGCATTCCTGACCTATTGATGACGCTGGTGGGCTTAACTCAGAGGTACATGCAGGACCAGCTCTGCAGGAGCGAGGGTTGCGCAGAAGGGACTGTTCTGGAGCTTAAGGAAGTGAAGGGACTGGGAAAGACCATTGATGTCATCATTTACGAAGGAATTCTCAAAAAAGGTCAGACCCTGGTGATAGGAACCAGCAATGAACCTCTGGTCACGCGGATCAAGGCTCTGCTTCAGCCAAAGGCCCTTGACGAGATAAGGGACCCAAGAGAGAAGTTCACCATTGTTGACAAGGTCGTAGCAGCAGCAGGCATCAAGATCACAGCACCTGACCTGGAGGGTGTTATCGCAGGAGCGCCTTTCCGCTCTGCAAACCCAGACAACCTGGATCAGATGATAGAGGAGGTTAGGTCTCAGACCGATTTCGAGGTCAATCTTCAGGAAGAGGGAGTGTTCATCAAGGCCGATGCCATAGGCTCCCTGGAGGCGCTGGCTTTTGAGCTGGATAATGCTGACATACCGATCAAAAGAGCCGAGATCGGCGATATTTCCAGACGAGACGTGATCGATGCGAACACTGCTCAAGAGCCGTTGCAAAAGGTTATTCTCGGTTTCAATGTGAAGATGCTTCCTGATGCAGAGGCTGAGCTTGATCAGGACACAAAGACGTTCATGAGCGACATCGTCTACAAGATCATGGAAGATTACCAGGCTTGGCGCGAGAAGCGCTGCTTTGAACTGGAGAGCTGCAGACGCTCCGAGATCGTGCATCCAGGCAAATTCAAGGTGCTTGACGGGTGTGTGTTCAGGGTTTCCAAGCCTGCTGTGGTTGGAGTACGGATCCTAGCCGGGCGGATCAGGAGCGGCCAGGGAATCCTAAAAGAAGATGGACGGGTAATAGGCACCATCAAGAGCATTCAAACTGACGGTAAGAGCGCCACCGAGGCTCTTGCAGGTTCAGAGGTGGCAGTATCGATAGATAAGGTCACGGTAGGGAGACAATTCGATGTTGAGGACGTGCTCTACGTGGACATTCCAGAAAGCGATGCCAGAACCCTTTTCAAAAAGGGAGAGCTTAACCCGGATGAGGAAGAAGTTCTGGAGATGATCCGCAATATAAAAAGAAATGATAGTCCTTTCTGGGGGATGTAAATGCGGGAATGCGGATGGTTGAGATATGTTTACGGGAATCCAAATGGTAAAGATATATTCATAAGGGAATGTAGATAGTTGAAGAATAGAAATGTGGGTAATGTAAATAATTGAGGGATAATAATGAAGCTGGAACCGCCTACCAACATAGTCGTAGAATGCCCCAAATGCAAAGAGGAGACCCTCCACACCGTTATCAAGGGCAAGATGTATCACAAACAGGACATTACACTGGACGCCCTGGTGAACTGCGGGGAATGCAAGCATACCCACCAGATCAAGCTCACAGAGCCTGGGCCCATTGAGGTCCCTGTGATCGTATCAGACCAGGAACGCTCGATCAAGTTGTCCCAGGAACTGGATCCAACAGAAAAGGTCGAGATAGGGGATGAAATGCAGGTCGAGGACCTGTTCGTAAAGGTTACCGCCATCGAGTGTGGACCTAAAAGGGTCAATTCGGCCATGCCCAAGGACATCGACACGCTGTGGGTCATGAGGTATGACAGGATCGTTGTCAAGGTATCAGGGAACCACAGGGCAAGGACCGTATCCGGCAAGGTATTCGCCCCACCTGAGGAAGAGTTCACGATTGGCGACATGGTCCGTATCGGAAAATACGACATTCTTGTTCATACCATCAAGCTCAGGCGTGGCAAGAAACGAATGGGCTCGGCTATGGCAAAGGATGTAGTTCGGCTCTATGGCAAGATAATAAAGAGCAAGGGCAGGCGCTAAGCTTCTCTTTTCATGCACCAGCTAGCAAGGAATTGCTATCCTCCTCTTGAACCGCAGCTAACAGTCTATTGATCCTCTCGTTTTCTGCGCCAGTCTGTAATGAAAAGCGCCAGAACTAGGCCAAGCAAAAGTGTAGGCAGCTCAAACCCTGGTACAGCTGGTGGGTCTTCTGTCTGGGAATCAACAGGGTCGTTCTGGGTGGGGTCTCCATCGCCGCCGTCCCCACCCTCGACATTTTCAGAGTTATAGACCGTTACATTGACCCAGGCACTTGACATGCCACCCAATTCGTTATAGGCGCTGACCACGATGGATACAGGGCCATTGTCCATTAGGGTCGTATCCCATTGATAGAGCCAGTCATAGAGGCCGATCGCGATTACCTGGGGCTGGTTCCCAATTTGGAGCCTGACACTAGTTATCGAGCCGTCGGTCAAGGCAGCAGATCCGCTGATGAACACCTCTGCGCCAACCTCTCGGTCTGCTGATGGTGAGGCTATTGCAACAAGAGGCTTTGTGGCATTAACCTCAGGAGTGCCTGGACCAGGTGGGTCGGGGTCAATTATTGGGGGGTCGATATCATCAAGCGACCCGTCTCTGGCAAGCTTCACTGCCCTATAGGCATCCACCATGCCAAAGCCATAGAACTCGTTGTACTTCAGACTCAGGTTCACATCGTAAGGGTCGCCTCTGGCCTCTGCGCTCTCACGCAGGTACTCCTTGACCAGGTCCGTAACATCCCTGGAGTTCTCTGCTCCCTTCAGGTCAGGGTTCGCCTCCATCATTAGAGCGACTATTCCACTGACAAGAGGTGTTGCCATTGAGGTTCCCGAATGTGAAACGTATGCTCCTTTGGAATTTGCCTGGGGCGCCATGATATTGCTACCAGGCGCAACCACGTCGGGTTTGAGCTCGTCGTAAGGGTCGGTATCCCCATCATCTGGCCTGGGTCCTGAGTAGGAATAATCCGCAATGATGTCATCTGTACGGTCAATTGTGTTATTGTCGTTGATGGCTCCTACAACAATGGCCTTATCTGCAGAGCTAGGGGCAGGCACCAAGTTGGCGTTTCCAGAATCCAATTTCGAATCGTCGTTGCCTATGGATACGATGCAGACCAGCCCCTTTTCAGCGGCGGCATTGACTGCCTGGGCAGCTGAAGATTTGCCATCATCAGTTTCCGATGAGCCTAAGCTCATGGATACGATGTCTATTCCGTCGCGTTCTCCATCCCCATCAAAATCGCTGTTTCGCTTGTCGGTTACCCATTCCAGACCGTCGATAAGGCTGCCTAACGACCCTTGTCCCCAGTTCTCCATGACCTTGACATCTACAAGCCTGGCCTTGGGTGCAACTCCGCGATATGCTCCATCTTCAGCACCATCACCAGTGCCTATTGCAATACCGGCGGTGTGGGTCCCATGGCCCTGCACATCGTCGGGGTCAAAGCTCCCATCCGTTCTGGCGATGGATCGAGTATAATCTATGCCAGCAAGAAATTTGGGATCATTGGTAGCTGAATTATCATCAAGATCATCCAATGAATCATGAGACAAAAAGCCACCATTATCCACCCCGGTGTCCATTATCGCGACCGAAATACCCTCTCCCTCAATGTCCAGCTCGTCCCAGACATCGTGGTACTTGATGCCGTCATCTTCTAGGTCTGTCGGCCTGGCCTTAATGACCTTGGTGCTCTTGTCAAGGGTAGGATAGATGGGTAGATCCTTCTCCACCATGCCAACATTGGGAAGCCTAGCAATAGCTGGTAGCAGTTCGAAAGGTACTGATTTTACCCAGACCGAAGGAATGTATTTGAATGCTTTTTCTACCTGAATGCCAAGGTTATTGAGCCTGGCAAGATCCCCGAGATCTGGGAAATCAATGTAGTCCACAATTATGTCCACAATGTCTCCAGGCCCATTATCCTGATAGAACACATCATCAACATGGTCCATGTCCCTGTCCCGGATCCAATCGTTCCACCAGCCATGTGGAAGGGATCCGTCATCTTCGGTTGAGCTAGCCTGGGCATGGGTGAATTGGGAGAGGATTAGCAGGGATACAAGAAGCATTACGACAAGTGGTTTTAGATTCATGGTCATCACAGCCAGGTGTTAGGCGAAGTATTATTCGACCCGGTTAAATAACTTTAGGTCCAGATATCCAAATATGTAGAGAGTGTAGAGAAGGGATTGGCGGCGCCGCCCCTTTGTATGGAGTTCCTCTCGTTTGGAGCTTCTTTTGTTTGGCGTTGCTCGCGTTTGGAGCTTCTTTTGTTTGGTGTTGCTCTCGTTTGGAGTTGCTGATGAAAGGCAAAACAATCAGGAATGTGGGGCGAGAGGAGTGTAGGACAGGAAGTGCTAAACAATCCAAGAACACAAGATTTGATAAGGCTTGACATCTTTTCTAGAGCCAGTGGAAGTACGGGTCATGGCAAGGATATGGATCGACTACAAAAATTCGCATGAGCCAGCCTTCTTCCGACCCTTTATTCGCCAGCTTTCCCAGCACAGTTTCATCTACACCGCCAGAAACTATGCCGAGATCACAGACCTGCTCAAATACGAAGGGATCGATGCACAAATTCTGGGGAAACACTCTGGATCCAGCATGATAGGAAAGACCTTGGGCATGATATTTAGGGACCTGGAATTGGCCCTGAATGTGCCCAGCTTCGATATCTCGCTGACGCATGCAAGCGGGTATGCAGTACATGCAGCACGCCTTAAAAGGAAGAAGACAATAGTCTTCACTGACAACGACCTGGTCCAGTCAGTCTACAAGATACTTCTGCCATTTGTCAACTACCTGGTGGTTCCAAAGGCTCTGGACATAGAGATATTGCGGAGCCAGGGCGCCAAGAAAGCAAAGGTATTCACCTACGATGGCGTAAAGGAGGACATATATGCCGCGGATTTCGAGCCAGACCCGAATTTCCTTGATAACCTTCCATTTTCCGATTTTGTTGCGATCAGGGGGGAGGCTTTCCAGGCAAGCTACGTGCCAAAAGGCAGCGTGAGCCTGGTTCCAGCTCTGCTCACCGCCTTTGCCAAGGAAGGCATAAACGTCCTCTTCCTTCCACGATATCCAGAGGAAAGGAAAATGTACGCAGATTATGAGAACGTCTTCATGCCACCAAAGCCCCTCAAGGGTATGGACATCTGCTGGTATTCCAAGGTCCTGCTCACTGGCTCAGGAACCTTCGCAAGGGAAGCAGCGGTAATTGGGACACCAGCTGTGGAGTTCCATTCCATCAAATCCTTTGCCGTGGATCATATCCTGGTAGAGCAGGATAGGCTCTTCATCTCAAGGGATGTTGGGGAGATTATGGATTATGTCCGCTCCTGTGAGAAAAAGGAGCCTGACCTTGCAAGGAGCAGAAAGGTTCAGGCCGAGGTCATGGACATCGTCAGGCAGATACTGGACATGGAAGGATATGGAGATGGCTCTGGCAAATAGCGAGTCAAAGCCTAGCGAGTCAGCGCCATTGGTGGTATCATGATGGAAATTCAGAATTGCCAGGTGATATAATAACGAAAAAACTACTTATTTGGTTATACTGATTAAAATCCCACTCCTTTGGTGATAATGATGAAAATTCTACAATATCGGGTGAAATAATGGTTTATCATGAAGGTTCTGATGAGGGTTCTAATGGAGATTCTAATGAGGATCAATTCGCGAGCCAAAAATTCAAGGTCCCTGGCCTTGAATGGGATACAGTTGCCAAATTGCTGGCCAGGCCGAACAGGTTCCTGGCGGAAGTGCAGATCGAATCTCCACAAAATGGTGCAGAAAAGGGGATGCAGCGCGTCCATGTTCGTGACCCTGGCAGGCTTGAAGAGCTTCTATATCCGGGCAATATGGTGCTTATCAGAAAGGAATCAGGAAAGAACCGCTCGACTCAATGGACCCTTATATCGGCCAGGCACCTTGATGAATGGATCCTGGTCAACTCAGGACTGCATAGAAGGATTGCTGAATGGGTGCTGGCCAATAAGGATGTCAGCCCATTTGGAGCGATCGAGGGCTTTAGAGCAGAGGTCGTTGTTGGCAAAAGCAGGCTGGACTTTAGGCTGGACAAGCAGAATGGGTCCCATGCCTGGGTCGAGGTCAAGGGATGTACCCTAACAGTGGATGGTAGAGCTCTATTTCCAGATGCGCCTACCACAAGAGGGGTCAAGCACCTGCAGGAGCTGATGGCACTTAGAAAGAAGGGAGAGAGAGCAGGGGTGTTGATGCTGGTATTCAGGCCCGACTCGGAATGTTTCGCCCCTAATAGGGAGACTGACCCATTGTTCTGGCAGGCCATGAAAGATGCCATTAAAGCCGGAGTTGAGGTGTATCCGCTGGTATTCAGGCTTAAAGAGAATGGATGGATAGAATACCTAAGACAGATACCAATGTGTCAGGAATTCACCGGATGAGCTCGGCAATGTATAAACGCCCTTTTCAGGAGATCAGATCATCTTTTGAAGGTCTTTCTTGCTCAGCCCCAGCTCCTGAACTATCGTGAGAACTCCCTTTGGGTCGTTATGAAGCATATGAGTGAGTATGGCAGATTGGACCCTGACAACCTCTCTCAACTTCTCCAGCTCGGCCTGGGACTCGGAGTCCAATGGCATCTGGTTCTGTTCCTCTCCTTCACCATCGCTGTTGTCATCCAACTCATCCTTGTCCCTGCTCTTCCTCTTGGGAGCTGAATCAGTATCGGACTCGCCAATGAAATCGAACACATCCTCTTCAGGTGGGCCAATTCCGTCATCTCCAGCAAAATTCAGGCCGCATTTCTCGCACTGGACATCGTTTTCAGATATGGCTGAGCTACATGATGGGCACTGGAACACCAAGGGTTCAGAAGGAGTAGCACCTTCGGCCAATGGAGCATCATCATCGGTCAATGAAATATCATTCTCGGCCATTGGAACATCATCTTCAACCAATGGAATATCATCATCGGTCGATGGAATAGCATCCTCGGCCATTGGAGCATCGCCGTCTTCTGGTACAGGCACTTTATCTTCATCATCGTCTTCTAAATCATCCGGAGGAGGTATGCTGTTCTCATCATCTCCACTGAATTCCTTATCTGTGCTGTTATCGTCAAAAGGCGGAGGTGGTGCCAGTTCTAGATCCGCAGTAATTTCATTGGTCGCGTCCTGCTCCAGCGGGATATTCTCTTCCTCTGATAGCGCTGAAGGCTTGTTGGACTTGCTTGCTTTCTTTTTCAGCACTGGCTTATGAGCTGGATGGCTCTTTTTCTTCTTCTTTTTCTTCTTTTGCCTGCTGCCAGGCTTGGGGCGGGGACTGTTCCCCTTCCCAGCTCCGTTGCTCATCCGTTCACTCTTCCCCCAACTCGTAGCCAAGGATCTCCAGAACCTTGTCGTCATCCCAGCCCATCATCTTTGGTATTTTTGTGAAGAATTCTTCTATGGTAAGGCCTGTAACCTTTGCAAGCGCTTCTATGAAGCGCTTGTTCAATTCCTGCTTCTCCACCTTGATGGAACCACCAAACCTGTGTCTCGCCACGAGTAGAACTAGGTGATAAGATTAAGTGATATATTAGTGTTGCAGTTTATGTAATCGGGGGCGATGTCATAAGCCAGCACAATGATTTATGCTCAAAATGCAACTCATTCGGGTTTTAGGCGCTTGCACATCTTGACTACTGCTTCCACTGCATCTTTTGCCTTGTCGATGCGTGCCTCTGCCTGGAGCCTAGACATCCCAGGGCCGCTGATGCCCAGGCCTATAGGCTTCTCATACTCCACCGATAGGTCGGTAATCTTTCTACTGGTCTGACCCATGACGACCTGGTCATGCTCTGTTTCCCCTTCCATCACACATCCGATGGTCACCACGCCATCAATATCAGGGGTGGTAACCAGCATTTTCACTGCCAGTGGTATGTCAAACACACCCGGCACACGTATGATTCTGCCAGGAACGGCTCCAAGAAACTCGGTATGCTCCTTTGCCCTTTCCAGCATCATCATGGTTATGTCGTAGTTGAACTCGCTCACAACGTATCCTATCTTCATTTTTATTCCTCCCGTTTCTAACTCCACTTTATTTAGGTTTATTCTGATTGGCAATCCTGTTCTGATCATCTGATTCGTTATTCAGTTCCGCGTTCATGATTGGTTAGCATCTTCTTCTGATTTCATGATTCGATATCTTGATTGATAATCATGTTCTGTTTTCCCAATATGTCGTCAATGCCTGCCCTGGCTACCTGCGCTAGTTAGCCCCTCGGCACTGCCTTTGTCCTCAAAGCCCTGTCTAGCTCCTGTTCCTGCCATCTTTGAAAGCTTTTCTGGGTGGAAAAGCAGATTATATGCGTTCTCGGCATGCTCCTCAACCCTTCGTCTTGCAAGCCAAGCTAGCTCCTTGTCGTCTTCAGCCTCGTCCTCATGGACAAATACCTCGATTATATGCTTGCAAGTCTGTAGCTGAACCTGTATGAGCCCGGTGGAAGCCTCGTGCGCACATACCTTGTCTATGTCCTTTGGACCGGGCATGCCAAGGGCAATGGCCATGTCACAACCCCTCTGATCCAACAGGATCTTGCAGGCAACTGGCAGGTCCTTGACTCCAGGCACAGTGTAACGCTCCACAACAAAATATGTGCCAGTCTCTTCCAGGCGCCTCTTGGCATACTTGTACATGTCCACCCTGGCAAATGTGGTATCAGCAATTCCAATCCGCTTCAAACCATCCCTCCATTCCAACGAAAGAGCCAATTGCAATTCTGGAAGCCAACCATATCCATAAAGACCATTCAATCACCCTCTACTTCTTTCATCCGATTCTGGTAGGTGTACCAATCTATGACCTTGCGCAGTATCTTTCTGGTTCCGTTGAGGTCGTCGTGCAGTTGCCCTATGCGCACTACCTTGGCTACTATCCCGTTTTCCTCCAGCTCCTTCTGGAGTATATCATCATCAGGGGGTTGGTCATGGCCAAGGGCTATGATGTCGGGGGCGATCTGTTTGACCACCTCATATCTGCCACCGCTCTTTCCAATGATGGCATGAGCAACTGGCTTGAGAGAGCCAACAAGCTCCGCCCTCATCTTCTCAGGAGTGATGGGGTCATGCTTCAACTTGCGAACGGTGTCATCACAGGCTACAACAACCCAGAGCTCGTCGCCCAGGGCTCTTGCCTCGGTCAAGTAATGGACATGGCCCATGTGCAGGATGTCGAATACCCCAGATGCCATGACTCGAACCATTTTTTCCCCTCTGAATTTTAGCGGTCTAATCGGTTATTCTCACTCAATTGTTCTCATTTGGATTCATTCCAATTCTTCCAGGCATCAATGATCTCGACACCTTCAAGGAAGGTCAAGTCCTTCTCCCTGGCATACTCGGCGGCTTCCTCTTTGGTCAGCGCGTTTGGACAATCCATCATCTCGCAGCCTGTGGCTGTTGGTAGCAATCCAGCCATCTTAACCAATGCAATGCCAAGCTCGCTGTGGCCGAAACGATTCTCCAACGGCTTCTGGGAGGCGTTGCAGATGGCAACATGACCTGGAGACCTGAATCTGGAGCCAAACAGCTTCTGAGCCAAATGTGTGTCCATCTCCTTTACCTCGCTTGCCGTTCTTGCGAACTCGGATATGGTTAGAGCCCTGTCCTTGTCGGTAACGCCAGTGAAGGTCTTTCTGTGATTGATCGTAACAGAAAAGCTAGACTTGGTGTCGTAGGGAATATCATTAGGTATCAGATCCTTCAGTAGAGGCCAGCGGCTTCCTGCTTTATAGAATACATCTGAAAGGTAGGGCAGCCCAAGCTTGTTGTGAATCTCGTAACTGGCCATTAAAAATATTATACCTCCGCCATCCAACCTGAGAGTCTGGATGGATTCTGGGGTCACGAACTGCGAGGCGATTATCAGGTCGGTCTCTCGCTCGCGCTTGTCTGAGTCATAGACCAGTATAAATTTGCCGGCTTTAAGGTCGTCCAGTGCGCTCTCGATCCTACCATTCGCATCTGTCATGAGTCATGGAAGCCAAGGCGCGATATATAAATTATTAGTATTTACCAAAAATTGGGTAGATACCCATTACGCAAGCGCATCTATCAGTTGCTCGATAAACCTCTTCACCCTTCATATTATTTCTTAATTCATTGAGCACATTTGCTCTGAAACAATTTCTACCAGCAAATTAGCTATGCCCCATTAGAGATTTCCAGCCCTTCACTCTATTGGTGGATATGGTGGTTGCCCGTTCCAATCCCTTGTCGATTCAGAAGGTGAATAAAACTCGTCTCCAGTTGAAGATATTGGAGTCTCAGGCGGCAAGTATTCCTCCTCGCCAATATCAGCATTTTTCTTCCCATGTGAATGCAACAGTGCAACTGCCATTAGAGCAATTACGCCTATGAGTGCGATGATCGTCATCATATAAGGGTCAATATCATCTGTGCCAATAGTTCCCTCATTCTCACTGACCCATCTGGTAGCATCATTGGGATAGGCATCAGAGGAGTCAACAACTCCATCTCCATCTGTATCTGTGGTCGAAAGCTCGAATGGCGCAGCTGTGGCATTGGTGGGATCGGTGTCAGAGAGATACTCCTGTAGGTTGGAGTAGCCATCGCCATCAGAATCTGTAGTGGCCTGAGCACTCGTGTTAGCCCAGTATGTATTCTCCCAGCTGTCCGGCATCCCATCACTGTCAATATCTATATCTTCATCAATCACATCATCGTCCCCAGCATCGGGATCCTGGCTCTGAACAGGGAAGCTGATTATATCAACGGCATTGATTACCACGTTAGTTATGGGTCGGTCTCTGCTGTCGGTTTGTACTTCGGCTATGGCCCTCATTATGTCCATGCCCCGAAATATCTGGCCAAACACTGCATAGCCAGGATCTCCACCATTGGGATCCACGGATTTATCATTGAGAAAATGTTGTGATCCATCACAAAAATAGAACTGGCTAGTACCGCTCTCCGGATCGCTGGTTCTTGCCAAAGCTACAGCACCGTCACTGTGAACCAGCCCCGGCCCAATTTCTAGGTCAATTGGAGGGTAGGTCTGACCCTTTAGGTTCCCATTCTGGAGATTGCCTCCTCCCTGGACTACAAAGTTATCTATTACCCTGTGGAAAATGAGGCCGTTATAGTATCCAGCTTCTGCATACCGGATGAAATTGGTTGTGGTGTTCGGAGCCCTTTCCTCGTAGAGCTCGAAGCCAATGAGCCCCATGGTGGTCCAGACCAAGGCGACCTTGTTGCTATCGTTACTGGGCTGATAGATATCCTTGATGAGTGGACGCTCTATCTCCAACGCAATGTCTGGATAATCCAAACCTCCTCCGAGATGATAGAGGCTAATTTCAAGGTCTTCATTCACAAGATAGATAATCGGGGTGTAAATCACATTATAGTCAGAGAAGATATCACCATTATCCTGTATGAATATCCAGTTGAAGCCGTAGGTGTCTCTATAATTTCTCACATCCTGGGCATTGGAATCGCTCTGGGATATTGACAAGATGGTGATCGAAGCAGTGTAGTTTTCATAGATTTGAGTCAGCACATTCAGATGTAAGGTTAGACAATGGGAGCATATAGGGGAAAAAAAGTCCAGTATGACAGGTCCGTCTTTAACAAGCTCGGCAAGATCTTGAGGATTTTCATCCACATCAAGCACCGAAATATTGGGTGCTGTGCTATCAACACCTAAGGATTGAGTGGCGGCAGGAAGTGGAATTGCTAGAAAGGCCGAGGCGATAAAGCACACAAGAATCTGTAGCGTAATAA
>JAUVCJ010000123.1 GCA_030595765.1 Thermoplasmatota archaeon
AAGGTCATGGCATAGAGCTAGCAATTGCTTTTCTCTATTTTTAAGAGGAAAAGTATCCAGGATGTACTGCCTAGCATCATCTCCAGTATCCATATTCATTGCCTTTTCTATCCCTTTGGCCAGCTCCTCTGGCTCTCCATAAGGCACAAAAACTCCATTGGGACCAACCACCTCAGGAATAGCGCCTCTCTCTGTAACAACAGGGATACAGTTGCACAGCATGCTTTCAGCAATGGAGAGGCCAAAGCCCTCATGAAAGGAAGCCTGGACGTACACCTTTGCCTTCCGAAACCAATTGATCAGAACATCATCATCAGCAAATCCGACAAATTGTACGTTTTTTGGGGCTTCTGCCCTCAGTATTTTCTCGGCATCAGGCTCAGGAAAGCTTCCTACATGCACAAATCTCGTGCCCGGCAGATGTTTTGCAGCCCTTACAAAATCGAGCATTCCTTTCCTTGCCAGAGCAGTTCCCCGAACTGCACCAACAGTCAATGCGATATTCTCCTTTTCAGAGCCTGGAGGGAATTTATTTCCATCGAACCCGTGATATATCAAAAAAGCGTTGGAGTCTTTAGCCCATCCAAATGTCTTTTTCAGAAGATGCTTGGATACCGCTGGCACCGCGTGGGCATGCCTGAATATGAAGCTGATCTTTTTTTCCATTCGCCTGGAGAACCCCCCTCGCATTGTGTCTTCAGGCGCTACCCAAAGCCCTCCAGAGATCACTATCGATTTCCTTCTGAATAACCTCGAGAACACAACGGCATAGAATGCGTAGGGGCCAGCAAACCATGACAGATTCAAGTCTGTTTTTAGCAATCTTCGGAGCAGGTCGAAGATTCCACGTATGCCTACGCCATGGGGGAAGCGGAACACATCCACCTCAAAGTCCTTTCTGAGTATGGCGATGTCCTTCTCAAAAAACGCTACCTCGTAGGGCTCTGTAAGGACGAGAATGCGTGGCCTTCGTTTCCCATATTTTTGGCTCATATCCCACTGACAAGGGCAAACGGAGCCATTAAAGTTTTCCTCCACAAGCCATCCGGCAATTTATTTTTTGGTTTTGCTCTCAAAATTTGGACTGAGTGAAAAAAGCCGGTATGTCACCTCTTTGGCCTAAAGATAAGAACATGGTCCTTCTCTTCATGGGCGGATGCTATTTGGGAGAAATGTTCATCAATATATTCAAGCATCTCAATGATTCTGGCCGCTCTTTTCATAATACTAACGCAGATCAGCCCGTTAGCTACCCTATCCATTTCCATAAGCCCTTTTCGAAAATCCGAGAAGTTGTGCAGGGCGCTTATACATATCACCATCTGGAAACTGCGGTCTGGGAAGGGAAGAGCCTCTCCGGCTCCCTGGATGAGTGATAAGTCTTTTTCTGCTCTTTGGCGAAATGCCAGTTCCGCATCTTTCTCTTCTATTTCTTTTTCTTCTTCTGTTTCTATTTCTTCTTCTTTTTTTTCTTTTTTCACCCATTGGTAGAGAGCAATTGCATGTTGTTTTGAGTTCTCAAGAAGCCTTCTGGATGAATCTATACCTATATAATCCCATTCTGGAAAGAAGGGCCTTGCCAGCGCAGTGCCACAACCTACGTCTAGAAGAGTTCCAGGCCTCAATTCTGGTAGCAATGAGCAGACCAATGCGAATTTTTGCCTTTGCTCATTCCCGTATAGTTCGTCATACCCTGGTGCGATTGCATCATAGCCAAACACAACCATCAACAACTTTCGCTCGAATTAAATGCTTCCGCCTTGAAGAAAGCAACCATCCTACAAATGTGAACGAAAATACTGTTTTTGTTGGCAAATATCTTTACACTATTTAGAAGCCTAAAGCTTGCTATCCTGACAACATTTGGAGGTCTAAAGCTTCAAGCTTGCCCTGTATTCTTTGACGGTGTTGGAGATACCATCCTCAAGAGAGACCTTTGGTTCCCATCCAAGTGTCTCTTTTGCCAGGGTATAATCCACAACGAGTCTATCAATATCCCCAGCTCTCATTATGTCTTCAGTGAAGCTGGGCTCACCCTCTACCCCTGCATACCTCTGGATGAGGAGTGCCAGGTCTTTGATGGATATCCCGGTGTTTGTGCCTATGTTGAAAGCACGTCCAACTGCTTTTGGGTCGTGAGCCGCCAGTAACATGAAGTCCACTGCATCGGTCACATAGGTGAAATCCCTGACTGGGGTGCCATATCTGAGTGATACTGCACCCTCTTTTAGGCACTGGTTTATTATTGTTGGTATTACAAAGTCAGGCCCCTGCCTTGGGCCGTATATGTTCACAGGCCGCAGTATGACAGTTGGAAGGCCATAGGTTTGATTGTAGGAGTTCACCATCATCTCACTAGCTGCCTTGCTGGCTGCATAGGGTGAGACTGGATTGAGTGGGTGTGCCTCAGTGAGTGGGAGTTTTTCCGGCTTGCCATATACCTGCCCGGTGCTGATGAACACGAATCGCGACAGATTCCCCTGCCTGGCCATCTCCAACATCTCCAGGGTTCCTCTGGTATTCACCTCAAAGGTTCGAACAGGATCCTTTACCGATGCTGGGATGTAGGATATCGCAGCAAGGTGTATCACGACATCGCTTGTCCTGATCTGGCTGATATCGTCGGGATTTGAGATGTCTCCTTTTATAACTTGTATCTGTTCTCTGATGCTCGGCTCAAGATTCCTATCAAGCTCCTCTTCTCTCCCGGGTTGCATGAGGAGTGTGACCTCACCTCTTTCCACCAGTTTTTGGATTAAGTGTGAGCCAATAAAACCACTGCCGCCAGTTATGAAGTATCTCATAATCCAGCCTTCTTCTTCCTCTCCCATCTGGCAACATCTGAGTCAACCATCATGTTTACCAGTTCTTCAAATCCGGTTTTAGGTTCCCAGCCCAGCTCTTCTTTGGCTTTTGTACTGTCTCCCAGCAGGTCTATTACCTCAGCAGGTCGCATGTACTTCTGATCCACCTTTACATATTGTTCCCAGTCCATTATGCCAACCCTCGCGAAGGCCATCTTCACGAAGTCTCGAACAGAATGATTCTCACCGGTAGCGATTATGTAGTCTACTGGTTCGTCCTGCTGGAGCATGAGCCACATTGCTACTACATAATCGCCTGCAAACCCCCAGTCTCTTAATGCATCCATATTTCCAAGGGATAGCTCATCAGCCAGGCCTAGATGGATCCTTGCAACTGCATCGGTGATCTTTCTGGTCACGAACTCTATCCCTCGCCTTGGAGATTCATGATTGAAAAGAATGCCATTGGCAGCAAAGATACCGAAGCTCTCCCTGTAATTTACCATTGCCCAGTAGGCCATGAGCTTGGAGAAAGCATAGGGGGAGCGAGGATAGAAGGGTGTTGTCTCTTTTTGAGGTTTTTCCAGTGCCTTGCCATAGAGTTCGCTGGTAGAGGCCTGATACACCTTGCACTCAGGGTCAAGGAGCCTGACAGCCTCTAAAACCCTTATTGCCCCGGTTCCGGTAACGTCACTGGTGTAAAGAGGCTGCTGCCAGGAGGTGGCAACGAAGGATTGAGCTGCTAGGTTGTAAAGTTCATGTGGTCGTGCTTCCTTGACAGCATAGTTTATTGAGGCCTGGTCTTGAAGATCTCCCTCAATAAGTGTTATCTTGTCCAATATCCCCTGAATGCGCCAGGGGTTGGGGGAAGAAAGTCTTCTGATGAAACCATATACCTCGTAATCCTTTTCAAGAAGCAATTCTGCCAGATATGAGCCATCCTGGCCTGTGATGCCTGTGATGAGCGCCCTTTTCTTTTCTGTCATATATCTCACCTTAGTTAGTGTAAAAAATGTATTATTATTTTGGAAATAATCACTTATTAATGCCACGGATCACTTGGTCTGAGGAAGTAGGTTGGGAATGCTGTCCTGAATGGGATAGGTAATATCGCAGGCATTGCAGGTAAGTGCTCCCTCTATGACCTCGTCATTTTCTTCCTTGGTCACATCCAGCCCTAGCTTTCCCTTGCATTTAGGGCAACAGAGGATGTTCATCAGGTCTTTTTTCATGATACCACTTCAATGCAAAGAGAAATGCCACACTTAAATCTATCTAACGCTATTATAGTCAAAAACCTAACATATAGGAATTTTAGAGGGGTTTTTGACTATGTGTGGCAGGCGAAATCATTTGTCCTAAATGATAAGTGCGCCACTATAGTTTGGCAAATCAATCGTTTTTCCAGCCTATTCCAAGGTACTTAACGCCGCCGTTGATAAATCTCACTGGGTCTAGGGTGCGTCTGCCATCCACGACAACCGGCCTAGCCATTGCACTAACCAAGTCTTTGGGTGAAAAATCCCGAAACTCCTGCCACTCGGTCTGGATTATGCAGGCTTCGGCTCCATCCAGGGCATCCAAGGCCGTGTTTGTGAATATTATAATGCTTCTCTCCTCCTCATCTAACAGGAGCTTGAAGTTCTCGCTTGCTTTAGGGTCGTATGCGCTAACCATCACCCCTTTGTCCAGCAATCCTCGTATCAGAGGCAGCGCTCTGGTGTGCCTCACATCATCGGTATCGGGTTTGAAAGCCAGTCCAAGAACCGCGATCCTTTTACCTGCTAGGTCTCCAAGAGCTTTGGTGGCCAGGTCAATGAGGCGTAGCGGCTGGACTTGATTCTGCTCAAGGACCTTTGATAACAGGATCGGGTCTGTGCCATTTTCCCGAGCTGCCGCCACCAGGGCCATGACATCCTTTGGGAAACAGCTACCACCCCACCCTGCGCCAGCCCTGAGGAACTGGGGGCTAATTCTGGAATCAAGTCCCACCCCTTTCATGACCTCATACACATCAATGCCAAATCCCTCGCAAATATTTCCTATCTCGTTGGCAAAGCTTATCTTGGTTGCCAGAAACGAATTGGAGGTGTATTTGATCATCTCTGCAGTGTCAAGGTCGGTGTGCAATACAGGACAATCGTATTGCTCATACAGCTTGGCCAGTACAGCGCCTGCTCCTTCATCCATCTCTCCGATGACAATGCGGTCTGGCTCCTGAGCATCTTGTAGGGCACTTCCTTCTCTTAGGAATTCAGGGTTCATGCTCACGCCAAAATCCTTGCCCGCCTTCTTTCCAGAAGCCTTCTCAAGCTCAGGCAATACAAGTTTTTTGGTGGTGGTTGGAACAACTGTGCTCTTGACCACTACCAAGTGATAGCCATCCTTGTTAGCCAGAGCTTTTCCTATCATGTTGGCAGCATTGACAATGTAACTTAGGTCTATTGAGCTATCCTCTTTGCTTGGAGTTCCAACACATATGAACGAGATCGAACTGGCAGCGATGGCTCCCTGAATGTCGGTGGTGGGATGCAGTCTGCCTGCCTGTTTCATATCTTGAAGCAGCTCTTCAAATCCTGGCTCGTAAACTGGGGATATCCCCTTTTCAAGAGAATCCACCTTCTGTCTGTCAACATCGGTACAATATACTCCGCAACCCTGTTTTGCCAGTATCAGGGCTGTGGAGAGGCCGACGTAGCCTGTGCCAATGATTGCGATCTTGGGGCTTCCATCCACTTTAATTTCCATGTGCCAACACTCCTATTCTTGCTACCTGTTTGTTTATAATCCCTTGCGCCTAAATTCGTTAAGCTTTATTAGAATTTATTGAGATCTTAAAATTGCATTGGATGTTTTACCTACAGAATTACTCAATTAGCAGGTCTTTGCCTAACAGCACCAGCTCGTTAGCGATCTTTAGATCCTCCAAAGTGCCCACATCAATATGGAGCCCGATTTTGTGATACATCACCTTTGCACCCCAATCTATTAGGATGTTAATGCTGTCTGCGATCTGGTACTCTCCATTCAATCCTGGCTTGGATTCGGCGATCGCATCGAATATTTCCGGAGTGAATATATACATACCAGCTGACCCCAGGCGTGAAAGTGTGTCTTCTGGCCTTGGCTTTTCAATAACCCTCAAGACCTTGCCGAAAATTTCCGAGCCATCTTTTCCGCTCTGGCTGGATCTTTTTTTGCTGTTCCGAGTATCTTCAATCTTGACGTCCTGAATCCCTTCTACTATGCCATGCCTGGTGGTGTCCTCCACATCAACTACCCCAAGGGTTAGGTCGGCAGCATTTTCCTCGTGGAAATCCACAAGGTCTCTTAGAGCAGTCATTGGTCTGTAGAAATTATCACCCAGCATGCTTGCGAAGTTCTCACCTGCGATGGCATGCTCCCCTGCCTTGAAGGCCATCGCCAGTCCATTTGGTTCATCCTGAACCACATAAGTCAATCGAACTCCTAGCTCCTCACCAGAGCCAAGATAGTCAAGTATGGCATGTTTTCTCCACCCTACAATGATGACGATGTCGAGAATGTTTGCAACTTTGAACATGTCGATAACATGACCTATCACGGCCTTGTCACCTACTGGCATTAGCTCCTTGGGTATGGCCTTGGTGAAGGGACGCATGCGGGTGCCCATTCCTGCAGCAGGTATCAGTCCCTTCATTGTTTCTTCTCCCATCCGTTATCGTTATTCTCATCCTCAAATTGATACTCAGACATCTTCTTCTCCATCCGTCCCCATTTTCCAGAGCTGGATCTGTTTCTGGGTGGAGAGAACTCGCCACCATGTTCGTGCCCTCTGCCAGGTGCACTCCCCCAGTCCTTTTCATGCCTCATCCCCCTAAGTTCCGTCTTTTTGCTCCTCCGGAACATAAGAGCCATGCCGAGCAATACAAGCAATACTACCACGCTTGCCATGGTGCATAGGTCGCTCATGCTATCCTCGGCTGCCTCAACGTTTACAACATCAAGGGGGGTTGCGGCGATCCCCGATGTGCCTTCAAAATCGATTGCTCTGAATCGGAAGGTATGTTCTCCTGGGGGGAGTTTGGTCGTGAACACATAAAGTTCACCGTTCATGAAGTTGCCATCATTCTCATTGTCTAGATTCATCAG
>JAUVCJ010000222.1 GCA_030595765.1 Thermoplasmatota archaeon
AAAACTGCCAACCATTGGCAATAATCGAATGTAACTCATATGAATTTAGGCCTCCTAAATCGTTCTTTTTTTCTCTCTTTTATGGTCTTTACATAGGTTTTTCTGATAAGATCTAGTAGGATCGAGAACTCTCTTGTAGCAGCCAATGATATATCGATGCCGATCACGGTCCCTTTCCAGGCTGGGAAGTTATCTTCCCTGGAATGCCTGTCTCCAAACGGGTCTGCATGGAGTCTTATCTGGCGGGCGCCTGGGGAGCCTTTGAGTAGCTTATACATTGAATCGCCGCTGTATATCACAAAAAAATCACGATTCACCTTTGCAATCGACTTGATGAAAAACAGGCCAGCTCCGGCATTGAATTCGGTTCCAGTCTCGTTCTTGGTGGTTCCGGTTATGCCTGGCATCAATGCTAATCGCAGGGCATCAAGATGAGTTTGGGCACTGTGGGATCTGTTGATAGCCTCTTTTACCCCTACGCCAGTATCAGCAATCCCGATACGGATGGTGTTGCTTTTCTTATAGTATTGAGCGCAAAGGATAGCTCCATGGTCTGAATTAGCATGCTCTAGAACATTTCTGACCAGCTCACTTACGATGTATTTTATTGGCTCACCATGTCTGGGTTCAAGATGCAGTAGGGGTATCATATCGGTAATGAACCTGGTCAATTCGTCTGAATTTGTAATACTTGCCAATGGTATGAAACGCCCGGCAGGCTCATGCTTGTTAATTGTGATGCTAGAGTCAATATCTAGCATCTTGAATAGACCCATTCTTTCAAGATAATGCTTGGACTTTGCAACAAATTCATCGCATACAATATTCTTACTGCCAACAGTTAACCCTAGTGCTGCAACCATCGATAGCACCATCGGGTGGAGCGATATCCATTTTTTATTTGATGATATCTCCAATATCTCGGGATCTGAAGGGTCGAATCTTCTTAGAAATGGATCGATATTGCCTAGGAACGCACTGTTTGGCAGGTATGCTTTCATATAATACTCCAAAAATGGAACTTATATATAAGCTTTATTGTGATTTCACCCGGGAATCCCGGTAACTTTTATTCACCCCGGGAATCCCGGTAACTCTGTGTCGTTTGTAAGCAACTAATAAAACGCCTATAACAGCCCAAGAATGACGCCAATATTCCAGGTCAGTCACCCACAAGCCTGGCACCATCCTGGTCAACCCCACAGACCAGTGTGTCCCCATAGGGCTCCAACGCTGCTCTCATATCTTCGAGTACATGCTCTCCGGTGCGTTCTGGTATTGCAAACACAGTGTGGCCAAGCATGGACATGCTGGCTCTTCCGCCTGCCTGCTGAACTGCGCTGACAGCAAGCAAAATGTCCTGGGTCGCAAGGCCAGTTTCTCGTGCGAACCTCCAGGATTGAAGCATGAGACCGATCGGGTCAGGCAGTTTGATGAACCTTTCCATGGCCTCCAGGCCTAGGACCATGATTGCCCCTCTGGTGACCTCATCCTCCAGTATGGAGCGGGTGTGTAGTTCTCTTCCTACGAAGCAGAGCAGAACTGGCTTGCTCCATGGAAGCTTTCTGATCCTGCCAAGTGGTGGCACACCTTCCCTTTCTAGAACACCGAATCCTCCAACAGCAGAGGCTACAGCATCTCCAAGGCCAGTCCTGTTCTCGACCTCAGCTAGATGCGCTGCATTGAGTGCCAGTTCAGCCTGGTTCCCTTCCAGGTCAAGCACCTTTGCGGCGGCTAGTGCTGCGCTGAGGGTGCCTGCCGCGCTCATTCCCAGACCCTGAGCCTGTGGCAGGTCTAGTGTGATATCAACCTCAAGCTTGAATGGGTCATTGCCGATTAATGAACCATTGCCAATTAACGGGTCATTGTCGATCTTGGCCATTGCAACCAGGCTCTCCATCGCCATTCTGGTCACAGATGCAACTTGATCCTGGCCGTTGATGGTTATCTGGATGCTAGCGTCCTTTGAGGGTTCAGCAGTGATGGGTCTTACGTCGGTAGATCTTACGCTGACGGGTCTGCTATTGGGTCTACTGATAGGTCTGCTGGCAGGTCTTACAGTGACAATAGATGTTGCTCCTTTGTCCAGACATAGTCCGGCACCCTGTGAGCCGCGTTCCATCGGGTCTGTGTGCTCGTCAAATATGCTAAAAAAACCAGTAATATGGCCTGGGCAGAATGCTTTGGCAGTCCTCATGCGAACATCTCCTTCATTTTCGAAGTTAGAGAGCTACAAGGCGGTCAAATATTCTCTGCGCTACAAAGCCCTTTGAGCCCCTGACCGCAGAGGCCTTTCCATGCTTGTCAATGATGACCACCCTGGTCTTGTCCTTCTTGACCTCGCTAAGGGTGTTGGCCACGATCAGGTCCAGTTCATGCTCTTTTAGCCTCTGGGTGGCGCTGTCCTTCAATTCCTTTCCTGTAAGGCCTACTTCCAGCTTGAAACCAACCAGTAGCCCCTTGGTTTTTTCTCTGAGCTTTGGCAGAAACTTTTCAGCGGCCATCAGGTGCAGGACCAGCCTGGATTTCTCCGAGGAGATCTTTCCTTCTTTAGCCTTGGGCACAAAGTCTGGAAGAGCTGCTGGCACAAGGACCATGTTGGCTTTGATCTTCTTGGACATCTCCACCACATCAGCCAGTGTAGAAAATCTAGTGGTATTGATAAATCTGGGCAGTTCGCAATCACACTTTCCCATCCAGAGTGTCACATCTGCTCCTCTGTAGTAGGCCTCTCTTGCAAGAGCTAGACCTGTCTCTCCAGAGCTCAGGTTCGTAACAGCTCTGACCTGATCTATGCGCTCTTCAGTGCGCCCAGCAATTACTAGCACTCGCTTTTTTGAGAGGTCGTTAACTCCTATCTGGCGAATGACCCTGGATACAATGTCATCCAGGCTCGCCATCTTTGCCTTGCCCTCTTCCTTGACAGGGTCAACAAAGCCTATCTTTAGCATTTTTAGGCGCTGGATGTTCTGGTGAACTATAGGGTGGCGGTACATGCTTGCATGCATAGCTGGCACTACCAGAATTGGAATCCCAGTCCCAAAGGCCGTGGTAGCAAAGGTTGTGACCGTCGTATCATCAACAGCAGTAGCCATCTTGCCAACGGTATTAGCTGTAGCTGGGGCAATTAGGTACAGGTCAGCTCTGTCTTTGACCATCCCACACAGAGCCACATGCTCCACCTTGCCTGTCAATTCCAGTATCGGGCTGTTCCCTGTGGCGAACTCCACTGCATCTGGATGTATGATGCGCTGGGCAGCTGGAGTCATTACTGGAAATACATGAGCGCCGTGCCTGATCAATTCTCGTGCAAGTTTGACGGTATCTACTGCGGCAATGGAGCCAGTAATGCCCAAGACTATCCGTTTGTCCTTGAGCTTTAGGCTTTTTGTCCCTCTTAGCTCCCTGGTTGGATGCATACCCAAGAATAGAAGAGGAGTGGGTATTTAAAACTGGCGCGAAATTGGCCTGAATTTGTTACAGCCATCAAACGCTCTTTCAAAAAGGAGCGCTCCATTCTCTTTCAAGAGCTTATTTTTAAAGCTTGTTTAAAAGCACAATTCAAAAGAGTAATATCCTGCCATAGCCATTACCCAAACCATGGCGGGGTCGTTACTGGAATTCATTATTTTTCTGGGCGGGGTTGTGGTGATATCCCTTTCCGGGGTATTGATGCCAGGTCCAGTTCTGGCTATCACCCTGGCAAAGAGCCCAAAAGATAAAATGGCAGGCCTGAAGGTGATACTG
>JAUVCJ010000143.1 GCA_030595765.1 Thermoplasmatota archaeon
TCTGGGTACTTTTTTGGGTACTTTTTTGGGTACTTTTTTGGGTACTTTTTTGGGTACTTTTCTCCAGCCAGTGGGAAGGTGATTGTGTAGAAGTCGAAATCGCCACCGATTATCGGATCCACCTTATAGTACTGCTTCCATCCGTCTATCATCTTGTGAAAGCCGCTGCCGATGTTCTCGGCCAGCCTGATGAAGCGGAATCTAGGCAACCACAGGATTTTTTGGAAGTGAGAAGTCACCCTCTATAATGAGTTCCAACTTTTTTGGAAGAGAGCCGGAGTTGAAAAATTCCAGCCTGTCGGTAAATACCCTTATCCTGGGGTTTGCCCTGCTGAAGTAATCCGTGTGGATGAGCAGATTGACAAGGGCTTCCCTGATTGCCTGAAGCTGGGGCGGGTTATCGTCCCGTTGGCCTCCTACAATACGATGCGGTATATCCACCTTCTTTACCAGTCTTTCATAGATGTCAAAGAATGTATTGTAGAGATTCTGCTCGCTGGATATCCTGTAGGTGTATCTTGTTTGGCCGTCCTCATATGATATGTCTGGTACTTCCAGGTATTCAATTCTGTAGTTGGCGTATGTTGCCATAAGCATATCTTCGGTTCCAAAAACCAGAAGGCCCCCATTGGTGACCCTGCCGTCTTCAAGAACTCCGAGCTTGTGCAGAAAATCCTCATCTGTAAGTTCGGTGTATCTGTGGCCTGGGTTGACATTTGAGAAGTATATCCTATAGCGCTTCACTGACTCCATGTCCAGGTCTTCGAATATGAATTTTGTTGGCTCCTTTATCTTGTCCTCATACGAGGATGCTCTGTAAAGGAAATCTGTTTCTTCAGGAGTTGCTCTCTGGTCTCCGCTTGCAGTCCTTATAAATGTGTTCTTGAGGGAATTGAAATAGATTGGCTTGTCTCTTGAAGACCTCTGGGGGATGTAGAAGGCCAGGACATCCTTATCATCCAGCTCATATTTCTTGGACTTCACCTCTATTTTCTTGTTGAACTTCTCACCGCGCAATGCAGTAGTGAAGTCCTGCTCTATCTTGTCTGGTCTGGAAACCCCAATTACAGAATAAGCCTTCCCTTTCTTGCTAACTCCGAATACGAGCCATCCGCCTGCAGTGTTGGAGAATGCGGAAACCGTCTCCCATGAACTCTTGGAAACCTCATCTTTGGCTTCCTTTACCTCGAAGTCCTCCCATTCAATGTCTTCGAGCTTCCTGACCAGCTCTATTTTTGTCCATTGTTCTAGTTTCCTTCATGTGGCAACACTCGAATTCAGATTATCCAGGATGGGGATGAGAGTTATGAATTTTAAATACTTTGGTGGCCATGAATATTCAATGGCAACAGCCTAGAATTGCTTAGTCGCTTGTTAGGGTGTCCGCCATTTGGGGTGCAGTCCATGTTGAGGTACACGTTTAGTCCCCTTTCTTTCCAGCTCAAGGGAGCCTTGCTTTCCACTCATGGGAGAATAATGTTTGGAGGGTACCGAACAGGTAAAATACCTCTAATTGCCTCCTGGTAAATGATGACTGGCAGTTTCATTGTGCTTGAGGGGATAGATGGATGTGGCTCAACAACAGCAGCAAAAGTTCTGGGCTCCCAACTTCAATCCCATGGCGTAAAGGTGCATATTACAAATGAACCCACGGATGGCCCGGCTGGAGCACTTATCAGGCTTGCCCTGAAGAAAAGGGTGACACTTGCGCCAAAGGCCATTGCCCTCCTGTTCGCTGCAGACCGGCTCGACCATCTAAATCGACCTGGAACAGGAATCCTTGCCCTGCTGGAGCAGGATTACATCGTGGTATCTGATCGTTACAAGCTTTCCAGCTATGCTTATCAGAGCACCGAACCAGGAATTGAGCTTGCATGGATAAAGGAGATAAATCGTCAGGCCAGGGAACCCGATCTTACCATTCTCATGGACTTGCCTCCCAAACAGGCACTTGAGAGAAAGGTGAGCCAGCAGACGGCTGAAGGCATGGAGCTCTATGAGTACCAGGAGAAGCAGGAGGCTGTTAGGCAGTGCTTCCTGAGCTCAACCAAAGAATTGATAGACAAGGGGCATAAGGCCATTACAATAGATGCTGGTAAGCCCATGAATGAGGTTCATGAAGAGGTGCTGAAACTGGTCACTGCAACTCTAGAAGCATAGACCTCATTTTCATTAGAATAATCTGCCACATCAACATTGTATGCAAGCTGGCATTCACCTTTGATTATATACATAAACAGACCATCGTCTTCAATCAGATATGCAAGCAGGCATTTGTCTTTAATCAGATATGTACGCAAACATTCGTCTTTAATCAGACATAGTTATTTATATCGATTCTACGATTATAACTGCTTGTTATAATTATAACAATCATCCTGACCATAGAGCCTAGGCCATCGGGTTATTACCAGGGCAAAAGGCTCTCCCATGCCATAGACGGTCAAAGCCATAGACGGATGCCGCTGAGTCAAGGCCACAGGTGGGTCGGGTCTTCGGTGGATGGTTGGATGGATGGCTGGCTGGATGGATGGAATGAGCTGAAAACGAAAAGGGAGGATGACAACTGGAGGAACCTGTTGATGCTTTCATGGACCTCGTTCAGAGGATGATACATTCAGCTAAGGGCTTGTTCAGCGAGGCACTTCTTAGTGACATCCTTAAGGATGTATCACAAAAACATCCCCTGGCAGCTGACATCCAGGTTCAGGAAGACCTTACCTTCTTCTCGTTCCTTCCAGAGGAGGACACCTCCCTTGATGCCGTTGAAGCCATAATGAAAGCTGTTCAGGGCAGGATAATGGAAGAGCTGGGGGAGGATAGAGCTTACGCCATAATCACTCCAGTTGTAAACAAATATGTGTCCAAGAACCTGACCACGATCCTAAAAGCTGGCATAGACCGGCGACTGCCCAGGCCAGCTCCCCCTTCTAGCATGGACCTGGATCTGGATGCCCTTTCCGCACTTGCTCCAGAGGAGCAGGCTAGCAGGATATTTCAGCAGCTACTGAGCGCGTATCTGTTAGACCCAATACATTTCATAATGCTCTCAACCTACAGAAAGAAGACCGAGCTGTTGATGTCTAGCCACCCAGAGCTCAGGATGTCCATATCTCCGCGAGGAGATGTTGCGATCAGCCTCAACCATTGCACCAAAGCTGAGGTGGTATCGGTTCTTTCAGAGGTTTTGGACTCTTTCGTTGAGATATCATCGTTCTCTCTTGGGCCCCAGGTGGCTTTTAAAAGGGCACAAGCCGTGGTTCAGCCAGCACTATCCAGGTTCGGGCAGCTACCGCTTCAGCTCAGAATGACCTCGTCCATCCTGAAGGGAAGTCTTGGCAACAAGATATCCACAGGCATTCGTGGTATGGATGATATGCTGGGTGAGGGACTTCCCAAGGGTTCAGCAGTGCTTCTCCTGGGGCCGCCTGGCGGTGAAAAGGACCTGTTTGCCAATCATTTCATCAAAAACGGCCTTGAAGCTGATGGCAACGTAATGGTGGCACTATCACTTGAGTCTCCAGATTACTTTAGGAAGACAATGAGGGAGCTGGGTGTCAATGCCGTCATGTTCGAGAATATCAATCTTCTAAAGATCGTTGACTGGTACTCCTACAAGAAGGAACGGATCATCAACGTGGAGGTAGACGGGTCTCTTATCAAGTCCTCCCAGGACCTGACCTATCTTGGAATCGCCATAGACATGGCCATCACATCGGCTCAGGAGGGGGCTCCCACGTTCAGGGCTGTTATTAAGGTGATCCCGTCTGCCTTGCTAACATACGATTTCGAGACTGTTTATGAATTTACCCAATCCATCAAAGCAAAGCTGAAAAAACGGGGTATCACCACCATCTTTATTCTGGACAAGGTAGCTCTTGACCCCAGCCACCTAGCCTCCCTTCAACAAACATTCGATGGTATAATTGACATAAAAGTAAGGGGGCGGGGAAAGAAAAAGAGGCGGGAAATCGGCATCCTTTCCTTTAGAGGCATGGAGGTACCAAAGGATTATCGAGCCTTTAACATAGATGATAAGAACAATTTCGTTCTTGTTGAGGATTTTTTGGATGTCAAGCGATACTTCACAGACATTCCTGGTATCACCCCTTCCATTGCCAAGGACCTTTTTGGAGCTGGCTACACCACTCTAAAGAGCTTGCGCAATGCCAGTGAGGAGCAACTGCTCTCTGTTAGCTCTCTTGATGCAGCCATGGCCATTCAGATCCAAGGTCATCTTCTAAAGCATCCAAAAGCACCGGTCGCACCAGGCCAGGCAAAGGCGTCAACAGCCCCCTCTTCTGAGCCAAGTTTGGATATCCCTGGGAAGAAAGACCTGCTATCGCTATCCCAGGACCTGCTTACCGCAGGAGACTTTGAGAAGGCTCAGGAGGTATTGAGGCCATTGGTGGAAGAAAGTCCTGGCGATTTCAGGGCTTGGTACTTCCTTGGTGAGGCGCATTCAGGATTGCAGCAATTGCCTGAAGCATTGGATTGTTTTGAGAGAGCCTCATCGCTGAACCCTTCAGACAAGCAGATGTGGAACCGCAAGAACCAGTTACAGCTGGAACTGGGAGAGGCAAAGGATGCGGTCGCAGGAATTGGCAGGGCACTTCATCTGTCTGAAGAGGAAGTGAAGAAGCTTGAGCCCAAAGCACTGGATATACCAACTGACCCATTCGAGCTTCTAGCAGCAGCTTTGGAGACGCACATGGACATTGCTAATATCTGGTATCACAGGGGGATGGAAGTTAGGGACTTTGGGGAGCCAAAAAAAGCAGTGAATTACCTTGCTAGAAGTCTAAAAATGCGGCCAGACTTCAAGGAGGCATGGTTTGAGGAAGGACGGCTTCTCAAGGAAACAAACGAGCTTGACAGAGCCAGAGAATGTTTCATGAAAGCTGTTAACATCGACCCTGAGATGGCTCAGAGATGGTATGATGAAGGCAAAATGTGTTTTGAGCTAGGAGACCTTGAAGAGGCCCAGGAGCGGTATCAAAAGGCAAAAGACCTCAATCCGTCCTTGATATGGTACGGTGAGGCATTTGTTGAGGCCGTTACAGATGAACATGGGGCTGGAGATACACAACCTACTGGAGATACACAACCTACTGGAAAGAAACAGGAGGCTGGTGATTCAGTAAAGACTAGAGTCCCCTTAAGGAGGGCTAAAAATGTAAAAGCAGCCAGGCTCAATGCAGTTTTTGATGAGCCAGTCAAACAGCTGAAACCAAGGGAGCAAAAGAAGATATTAGCCCGGGTTAACAAGCTCATCAGGTCAAAGTCTTATGATAAGGCATTTTCGGAGCTATCGGTCATGGTATCCAAAGCGCCCACTCAGGACAGTTGGATATTGATGGGCTATGTGTTGACCAGGCTCAAACGCTTTGATGAATCGCTATACTGTTACAAGCGGGTGCTTGCTCTTAATCCACAGGCGCCATCCATTTGGTTTAAAATTGGCTTCAGCTTGCTTGGGATGCGCAAGGTTCTGGAGGCAGTACAGTTCTTTAACAAGCAGCTGGAGGTTGAACCCGGCAACTCCAAGGCCAAGGCCGCACTGGCAAAGGCCAACACCCTTATTGCAAAAATTGCGTAATCATTCTGTAAGGTCACTAGTTATTTGTGGTCCGATGGAAAATCCTGAAATTTGCATGAACATATCTCTTGAAATATCGGATTAGCGTTTCTACATTGCATTTTTGGCATAACATTAATATCCCCAAATGAGTTTCCGGATTTAGGGATGCACATGGAATTGATGGAGCTTCTAATATATCTGGGACTGATGTTCCTGATGGGACTTTGGTTGCATGTTGCTATTTTTCTGCTTACAGGGGATAACGAGACCGAGCTGGACTACCTGATAAGACTTTTCGTGGTGGCCTTCGTAGCAATAATAATCGCACCCTTGCTGGCCTGGGCATTCCTTCTGGTTGGTGTGACCGAAATAGCTCCGATAGCCATGTTCCTCATACTTCTCTACACCGTCAAGATAATCCTAATTCCCGCCTTGACAGTGGTTGAGGAATGGGAAAAATCAATATGGATATCATTTCTGGCCCTATTGTTCTTTTACGGGTTTATGACACTTATCAAGCTAACCCTAGGCAAGGATTTCTCGCTGTATCCGACCTAGGCAATGTCCCATAGTACCTGTGCAGGGGATAGCCCCTTTATTGTCAATATATCCAACATCCAAGTTTTTTAATTGAAAGGCAACATATTTTTTCATAATATCCGCTCTGCGCAAATGATATACACTTCAATGCTGTTGTCGCTTCTGTAACAAGGAGGCATATATTTGGTAATGGTAGGCGAGATAACACCGGATTTCAAGCTGGAATCGACGGATGCTGGAGAGATAGAGCTTTCAAGGTATATCGGCAGTT
>JAUVCJ010000091.1 GCA_030595765.1 Thermoplasmatota archaeon
AAGCACTAATATTCTCTTGCTCATTCTCCACCCTCCGTATCTATGGATCTGCATTTTGCTAACAGCTTGGAGTTATCACTCATGTTGGTTTGCAAACCCAGCTCGTTGGGATCCAGGCCAAAGGCAAGGCCCAGTAGTTGAGTAAGGTAAAGTACACCGATTGAAACTCTGTTGCCTACTGTATCTCCAGCAATTTTTTGATTCTCGAATACCTTCTGACAAGTGGGGCATGCTGTTATCAGGGCTTTGAACCCACGTCTATCCAGTGCTACAAGCTTATTGCCTCCCAGGGTGTAGGCGCAGGCATCGTCTTTAAGTAGCCAGGGGCCACCACAGCAATCCAGCCTCTCAGGGTGATACTCAGTGCTGGCTCCTGTAAGCTCGATCATTGTTTCCATCTTTGTCGGATTCTCTGGGTCGTCCTGAGGATTTATATCCCCTGGGCGTAAGGCATGGCAGCCGTAATGAGCAGCCATTTTAAGTCCTGTGAACTCAATTTGGACAAGCTCTTTTAATCTGCCTGGGCCTACTACGTCGTGTAGGAACCCGATGATGTGATGGACCTTGACAGGCCCATTATAGTGCAGCTCTTCTTTGGCAAGGGTATCATTGACCTTGCTGGCCAGGTCTGGATTCTGCTCGAGCACGTGAACTGCCTCACTAAGGGTCTTTCTACAACCAGTGCAAAGTGTTAGTACCTCTAGTTCACTTGAGTTCTCAATGCAGGCAGCCTCGATCAGCGCGAGATTTCTGGCAGCCAGCACCAGGCCTGTATATTTGTTGATGCTCTCCATTGCAATGCCACAGCAGGAGAGGCTTGGCGGTGTCACAAGCTCGTAGCCCAGCTTTCCCAACACCACAGAGCCGGACATTTCATAGCCATAGGCCTCGGTGGATATGTTGCAACCAGGGTAGTAGACGAGCTTGATGTTTTTACCTGAAACAGTATTGATTGTCTCTCCGGTCTGGCTCATAGCAATTCCCCCAGCGTTGACATGAACATCAGCTTATACCTTTCCCGGTCTTTAGGCATACTGGCCTCTGGTAATCCCAGCTCTTGCCTGCTGGCAAAGCCTTTCTTGCCTGTTGTCGGGTCCTTTATCATTATCTCGGTGGGCTCCTGGAAAAGCCCTCTCTCCATGATCGATAATAGTATCACAGTAAAGCCCTGGGGCACCTCGATGCCGCTGGCAACCGCAAGGTTACGCAGTGCCAGAATGGTCTCCACAGGCGAGACTCCCTGGGGGCAGCGTTCAGCGCATTTATAGCAGGTCACGCAATTCCATATAGCTTCCGAATTTACAAGCTCCTGGACAAATCCAAGGTTCACCTTTGCCATGATGTCGTGAGGTTCAAGTTCGAGCAGTCGCATGGCAGGGCACCCAGAGGTGCATTTGCCGCACTCAAAGCAATAGGTGGGTGTATCTATGGATAATTGCTCCAATATTCTAAGCTCTCTGGCCTTCAGATCTGGGTCTGGCTCAGCCGTTGAAAGCAGGTCTGTAATATTTGCCATATCTACCTACGCCTCCATACTCATCATCTTCTCAAGATCCATCCCGGCTTCCATGCTCATCAACTTCTCAAGATCCATCTGGGCATCCATCACCTAAGCCCCCTCCTTGATCCGTGCTAACAGAGCTGGTACTATCTTGTAAAGATCGCCAACAATGCCATAGTCGGCACATTTGAAGATAGGAGCATCCGCATCGTTGTTGATGGCGATAACCAGCTCGGCATCTCTGATGCCTGCAATGTGCTGAACCTGTCCAGAGATCCCAATGGCTAGATAGAGACGAGGCTTGATCTTGACACCGCTAAGGCCTACCCATTGCTCAACTGGTAACCATTCCATATCGGCTGCAATTGGTCTGCTGCATCCAACCTTGCCACCCAGTGCGATGGCCAACTCCTCAATGAGCTTCAGATCCTCCTTGTCTTTTAGACCCCTTCCAATAGCTACCACCACCTCGGCATCTTTGAGGGATACAGCATTTGCCTGGCTGGCTTTAAGCTCCAGAAGTTTTACAGGGGAGGGTTCCAGCTCATGAATGAAGTTCTCTATAATAGGGGTAGAGTCCTGTTTAGTATCGACCAGTGCACAGTTAACCGGAGCAGGATTAACCAAAGCACTGTTATTCATAGTAGAGTTAACCAGAGCAGAGTTAATCAAAGCACTGTTTTTGGCTCCAGGCTGGATAGATATCACAGACATTGATCCACTCATGATGAAATTGGCAATTCCGGCTCCACCATAGATAAGCCGCTTTGCATGCAAATTATTGGATACGATCGAAAGTTCTATTGAATCCGTTACAGCACCAGCATCCAGTCTGGCAGCTAACCTGCCAACAAGGGAATTACCGTCTTGTGTCGCACCTATCAATATGGCATCTGCGCCTACCTTGCTGGCCATTGCATCCAAGAGCACACTCAATTGATGCACCTCGAAGTATTCCATGCTGCTGTCTTGATAGGCAAGGACTTTGTTAGCCCCACATGTAGCAAGGTCGTTTGCCTCACTTCCAGGCTCAGGCCCAATCACTGCCGCTACCACGTTTGCCTTGAGGCCATTTGCCACATGGACCAGCTCCATCGCAAGCTTGAGGTCCTCGCAGTAGGTCAGGATCGTCAAGGTTTCCTGGCCATTCATCTGAGATAACCCTCCTTTTTCAGATTGTCCAATAGCCAAGCAGCCGCAGGCTCCGGTTCCTCGTCCTCACATACCTGGCTCTTGCGATTAGAGGGAGCGGGTTCTAGGCTGTCAAAGGAGACTTGGCACTTTAGGGCACCGAGTTTAGAGAGTTCTTCTGCCAGGTCATCAAGGCTCCATATGTTCAGGGGCTTACTCGTTGCTGCCATGATCTGCATCAGATTTGGAAGTCTAGGTTGGTTTATGGCCTTTGTAACACTGACCAAAGCTGGAAAGGGGCAGGAAAGTACAAGATCCTGGCCATCTACGTTTTTGGTGGCTTCAATGAGATCCCCATCAATGTTCAGGCACTTTACACTGGTGATCTGGGGGATGCCAAGAAGCTGGGAGATCCTAGGTCCAGTCTGGCCAGAGAACCAGTCCACCGAGACCTCGCCGCACAGAATGAGGTCAATTCCTCCCTCTTTTAAAATGGCAGCTACCAGCAGTTTGGATATTGCCAGATAATCAAGGCCTGTTGTTTCGCTTTTGTCTGTACTACTCCCATTCACCTCTTCGAGGATGGGCACTTCACTTTGGGAGATCAGCACTCCGCGGTCTGCACCGATGGCCAGTGCTTCTCTTATGAATTCTTTGGCACTCTCATCTGCAACAGTGAATGTGATAAGCTCTCCACCAAGTTTTTCCTTGACCCTGATGCCCTCCTCTAGGGCGTTTCTGTCAAAGTCCGATATTTTTCTAGGTAGTCCCTTTGTCGTTGGCATGCTAGATGTGTTGCCTGATATTGCATCCACATTGATTCCGGTGGTGTCAAGAGCCGATTTTAGGCAAACTGCGATCTTTACCATTGCCGGACCCTCGTATGCTTTAGCAGCTTGGCCAGCACGTATTCACCTCACTGAACAGGTCCCTTTTCAGCGATCTCGGCCTTGATGACATCTCCAAGGGTCTTGATGCCTGAGCGGATCTTGTCTTCTGTTGCGTGAGAGAAGTTCAGGCGCAAGGTATTGTGGCCAGCATCATCAGGGAAGAAACAATGACCAACAACGTAGGCTACGTTCCTTGCCAGCGCCTTTGGGAACATTTCCTGGGCGTTAATATTCTCTGGTAGTGTCACCCATATGAACATTCCGCCATCTGGTTTGGTCCAGTGTGCTTCTTTGGGGAAATGTAGATCCAATGATTCGAGCATTGCCACGCAGTTCTTGCTGTAAAGGTTCCTGATCTTCTCTATGTGAGGCTCCAGCATTCCCTTCTCGATGAACCTGGAGGTGATCTCCTGTCCGAAGGTATTGGAGCAAAGGTCAGCGGATTGCTTGGCTATGACGATCTTTTTGAGGATCCTTGGCTCGGCAGAAAGCCATGCTAGCCTGAATCCAGGTGCGAATATCTTTGAGAAGGTTCCTAGATATACAACTCGCCCCTCTGTGTCCCAGGACTTGATGGGTGGGATATCATCACCGCTGTATCTGAGCTCTCCGTATGGATTGTCTTCGATTATGATGAGGTTGAACTCGTTAGCGATCTCCAATAGGCGTTTGCGCTTCGCCTCGCTCATGGTGATGCCAGCAGGGTTGTTGAAGGTTGGGACTGTGTAGATGAACTTCGGTTTCTTCTCATCTGACTCTTCAAGGCAACGCATGTATTTATCCACTGCCTCAACGTCCAGACCGTCGGGTTCGAGCGGGAACGATAGTACCTTTCCTTCGAAGGCATGGAATGAGCTTAACGCCCCTACATAGCTTGGAGCCTCTGCGATTATTGTGTCGTGAGGGTCAAGGAACACTTTGCTCAGCAGGTCTAACCCTTGCTGGGAGCCATGGGTGATGACAACATCTTTGCCGGTCACGTCAATCCCTTTGGAACGCATGCGCTCGGCAACAGCATCTCTGAGTGGGGTATATCCTTCGGTAGAGCCGTATTGCAAGGCAACTTCCCCGTGGGTCAAAGATACCTCGGCTGCAATCTCGGCAACCTGCTTCTGCGGGAATACTGCAGGGCTTGGCAGGCCACCAGCTAAGGAAATGATCTCCTTCCGGTGGGTAAGTTTCAACAGCTCCCTGATGACTGAAGCCTTCATTTTTAATGCTCGATAGGAAAAGCCAAGCTCAAAAGTGGGCTTTGGATGTTCCATTCCTTCTGTGGACACTTCTTGTGAGATTTCAAACCCTCCGACAAGGCATTGACTAGAGCATATAAAAAGCCATCCATAACCCTGTCAATGCCTAACGAAAATGGATGTTCTGGCCTTGAAGCAAATGATGTTCTGGCTCATGTGCGACCTCAATTATTTAAACCCTGTTGTATATTCAACTCAAACCCCAACTCAGTTCCACCTGTAGAATCTCAGGCTATGAAAGGCTGGGTTCTACCTGCTGGGTGCAAGGCCCTAGATGGCTTGGCTACATTGGCAGGTGGCTGGATTCGGAGATGGATTCGGAATGAGTTGGGCACACCAGGAGGGAAAAATACCATGGCGGTACTAACGAAAGGCTCAGTAAAAGAACTGCACAGCACAGACGATCCAGATGTCATCGAGTTCGTATTTTCGGATCATATTTCGGTCTTTGACAAGGTGATACCAACCACGATCCCGAATAAGGGAGAGAGCCTGTGCAGAACAGCCGCGCACTGGTTCCTTAGATTGGAGGAGCTCGGAATCAAGACCCATTTTATCGAGTATATCCCACCAAACAGGATGAGGGTGAAGAGGGTGGACATCATCAAGGACTATAGCCTTCTTAATTCATCCACAACCAACTACCTGATACCTCTGGAGTTCATCTGCAGGTATTATCTAGCTGGCTCAATGTTCGATCGCATAGGAAAGGGCAAGGTAACACCAGCTGAGCTGGGGTATTCGCCAGGACATTCCCCGGTCTATGGGGAAGAACTGCCAAAAGCCTTCTTTGAGATGACCACAAAGCTGGAGGCTGTAGACACTCTATTATCTCATGATGAGGCTCTCGACATGGCAGGTATAAGTCAGGCTGAGTTCGAAAGCATTCGAGACATTGTCCTGCGCATAGATGAGGACATAAATGCTGGCGTTAAGGATAGGGGTTTGATCCATGTGGATGGGAAGAAAGAGCTGGCTTTCGACAAGGAGCGGAACTTGATGCTCATAGATGTATTTGGCACAGCTGATGAGGATCGGTTCTGGGACATGGAGGCCTATTCAGAGGGGAATCATATCGAGCTGAGCAAGGAGGTCGTCAGGCAACATTATCGCTCCACCGGCTACATGGAAGAACTCTATAGCGCCAGGGAAAATGGGCAACCTGAGCCACCCATGCCAGCACTACCTGGTGATTTCGTTGCCGAGGTGTCAAAGCTGTACATAGACCTGTTCGAGAGGATAACTGGCAAGGATTTTAGGTGATTGAAATGGGCCCCCAAAAATTCCAGTCCAACCCCAAGGTAAGGTTCGACAAGAGGGAAGGCGCTTTAACGATAATGCTCACTGAAGAGCACCTCAGAGCCCTGATAAGGGGGGGAACTGTAGAATATGCCACACTCAGCCCCAGAGAGGTAAATCGGGTAATTATGATCCGAGAGAGCCAGTAGCCTTAGCTAGGGACACAATAATTAAGTAGTATCAGTGTTATTTTGGCGCAAATCGTCGGTTTTTAGAGGTTTGGCTGTGATTAGGTTCAGGAAGGAAAAGGATGACGGGATACACTACTCTGATGAGGGTGGTGTTATTCACAGGGAGGAAGAAGGCAATAACTCCCTTGAGGAGCAGACAGCTACAGAAGCAAAGCTCCGTGAGGAAGCCCTGGACAAAATAAAACGCTGGAGAGCCAAAGGTTTCATCGTTGATGGCCTTGAGGCTCTGGCAATGCAGGGTCAGTTTGAGGAGTTTGATGCGCAGTACCCCAAGGTGTTACGCCAGCAAAGAAAAAAAGGCATGGTAGAGAACCAATCGTTTGATCCTGCTGGTGCTAATAAAGGCAAACAAGAACCTACCTTAGACGCCCAAGACCTTAAAACCGATGGGAGTGAGGTCACCCATACTCCCGGTTCTACTCTCGATCTTGGTCTCGATCCAGATAGGAAAAAACCAGTCCCGAAGTCGATTGACGAGGCAAGCAGTGCCATCTCCGAGGATGGTGACAGGCTTGGAATCGACATCGTTGGAGGGGAGCTCGATAAGAAACGCATACCTGGAAAAATTAAGCCAGTCCCAAAGATCGATGAGAAGCTTGGTATTGAGGTGGTGCACGGCGATGGCTCCGGTTTGGAAGCCTTCGAAACAGAAGGCGATGCCCCGGTTTCAATAGAGAACGAGCAGGGTGAAAAGGTGAAGGTGATTCCGTTTCATGTCTATCATGCCGATTCCCATACCTATCATGTGGAAAAGTCCAACTCAAAGGAAGCTGGAGTATATGTCCGGCATTCCAAGGGAAAGATGCCAGATGCGCAGACCCTGCAGGAACAAAAGGAAAGAGCAGACAGAAGAAGGGATGCTGATGACACTGCCAAAGGTAAGCCGGTAAAGGATGATGTGTTGCCCCCAACTCTAGAAGATGATCATATTCTTTCGGGATTGATCGATATCGTCGGGGGTTCTATCTCTGAGCCTGATACTGAGCTGGGTGAGAGCTCTGGAGAGAAGGACTTGAAGCGAACTGGCAAAAATGACCCTGAGTCCAGGGAGGTCCATCGCCCGCTAGGCCTGGAGAATGAAGATGCCGATGATGCAAACGCATGGCAACCCCCATCACTGAGAGGGCTAGAAGACCCAGAGGATCCAGAGTCTATAGCGGCCAAGGAATTGCTCCAGACATTCCATTCGCCTGAGGAATTGATAGCGGATAGGAAGAAGGAGAGGGGAGATGGGCCACAGGGCACTATGGATGCTCTCAGAAAAGAATCTCGGCTATGCCCTGATTGCAACGCAGTCATCTCATACAGGAACCAGCGCATTGATTGCAATGAATGTGAGCGTGTCGGATGCGAGACATGCCAGAACTATGAAAAGAAGCACGAGAAAAGCCATTTTTATTACCCTTATGTTTTCGACCAACCACTCTGCACGGAATGCTACCAGAGAGATTTTATGATACAGCAATACATTGCCAGAGCCCAAGGGTGCATGGGCACCCACAACTTCACCTATGCAAGGGAGTACCTGACCTCGGCTCTGCGTATCGACCCTGAATCTATTTACTCGGAAAATATCGAAAAACTCCTGGAACAGATAATCCAGATGAAGAAGGAGCATAATCGTCAGCGGGACGTTGTCAGGGAGAGCATGAAGCCCAAGCAGAACCCCTACTACGAGCGCTACAAGCGTGAACAAAAAAAGAGCGCTGACAAGAGTAAACACGAGCTTGAGGACATTGTCTGGACCCGAAAGTGAAGGGCTTAATTAATGGTCTATAATCTTTATACAAAAAAGATATTGAAATACGACCATAGTGTTGTAGATACACATGTTGCGGTAGATAATTGCAACGAATATAATATAAATGACATCATCATAGCGGGTGGCAAGGATGCTTGCATTTTGATTCATACGATTAAGAGAGTGCAATTCATGGTAGTTCCTGCTGTGGAGGATACGTGATGAAATTCAGTATAATAATGGCCATATTCATTCTCCTAGTGGCATTTCTATCCCCAGGAATAAACGCCGAGGAGGATATCGAGCGAGTAATAGAAACGAACATCATAAAAATTACAGATGACTCATTCATGCAGGCTGAGCCTGACATTTGGGAAAATGGGATTGTGTGGACGGATTTTCGGAATGATAGCGACTTGATTAGCCCAGAGAACTCCGATATATATCATTATGATATCTCTACGGGCAAGATATCACAGATTTCATCAAATCTTTCTAAACAAAAAACTCCCAAGATTCACCAAAGTAAAATCGTATGGGAAGACTGGAGAACTAAAGCCTTTAATGAAGGGGCTTCAATATATTATATTAAAACGCCTATCCGGGAATCTCAGCAGTCAACTCTGGATAAGTGACTGGAACACATGA